>JBBSHD010000210.1:0-4591 GCA_038253455.1 Terriglobales bacterium
GCCGGGGGTCGTCAGAATGACACCCCGTTGGGGGACTGCCTAAGAGCGGCTCCTTAGTCGTTATATCCTTAAGAAAGAAAGTGGGCAGGCTGGGGATGGCGAGATTTCCGTGGACAAAAAACGAAATGGGGATACAGCGGCCAGACCCATTCACTGCCAAAAGTTCGCCGCTGGACTGCTGTTTTCGTCATTTGACTTAGGGAAAATTGACGGGTTTTGCGGAGGACCTTAAACTCCCAATAATTGAAAATGAATTTCAATTTCATTTTCAAATTCGGATTCCATGAGCAGATTACCCATTTTTCGACCTCGCATGCGCGTTCTTTTGCCCGCAGTGGCCGCTTTATTATTCTCGGTTTACTGCCCGGTAAGCTGGGCACAGGATTACTTCGTTACTTATTCGCACCAGATGGAGGAGCCTGACAACCTGGAGATCGCCACCAAGGGAGTTACACAGGCCGGCGGCCCGGGAAACCAGTTTCTTGGTTCCGCCCTGGAACTTGAATATGGCGTCAAGGCGTGGTGGACGTCAGAACTTTACCTCGACGCCCAGAGCACGGCGGGTGAGAGTACGTTGTTCACCGGCTTCCGCCTGGAAAACCGTTTTCGACCCTTGCTGCGCGAGCACCTCATCAACCCTGTCTTGTACGTTGAGTTTGCCAACATCAATGAATCAGACAAGACAATTCGCGAGGTCGTCGGCCACGATGGCCGCGGCGATCTTGTTCCCCGTAACCGGCGCCTGGAAAAGAAAAGGGAAGTGGAGTTGAAGTTAATTCTCTCCAGCAATTTCAAAGGGTGGAACGTCTCGGAAAATTTCATTGCGGAAAAGAACCTGAAAGCCTTTCCCTGGGAATTTGGATATGCAATTGCCGCCGGACGTCCCCTGCGCCTGCTGGCCGGCTCCCGCAATTGCAGTTTCTGCCGCGAAAAACTCTTTGCCGGCGCCGAACTGTATGGCGGGCTGGGTGACCGCCACAGCTTTGGCCTGCACGATACCGCGCATTACCTCGCCCCCCTGATCAAGTGGGAGATGCCCCATGGATATGCGGTCATGCTCTCACCCGGCTTCGGGCTCAACGGTAACAGCGTGCCCGTTCTGTTGCGCGTGGGCATCTCCTGGGAAATCGGTCAGATCACTTCGAGGTTCCGGCGCCCATGATGACATGGCGCAAGATTTTGGTTTGGCCAGGATACGCCATCTTCGCCGCGGCATTGATGTTCGCCGCCGCCGCGGGCGACGGCGCCTGGCTTTCTTCGGTGCCCGCCCGGGAACATGCGCGAGACAATCCCTTTGCCGGAAATCACGAAGCGGCGCAGGCCGGAGCCCGGCTGTTCAGCGATCACTGCGCGGTTTGTCATGGCGCCGAAGCTCAAGGCAGAGGCAGAAAGCCTGGTCTTCACTCTATCCGCATCCGAGACGCGGCTCCCGGTGATCTGCAATGGCTCTTAAATAATGGCAGCTTGAAAAATGGAATGCCTTCCTGGGCGCGGCTGCCGGAGCAACAACGCTGGCAAATCGTTACCTACCTCAAGACCTTGCCTTGAGGCGTTGAATTTCCTGCAATGCTGGTTCGCGGAGCTGTTTCCACAAGCTTTCAATTCCTGCGTGGAACTTCAAGCGAAGGTTTCTGATCCGGCTTGCGAAGTGGGAATTTTTCCGCGATCCAGCAGGTTATTTCCCTTTTGGAACTTGCCCTTCCCAAGCCTGCACTATCGTTGGAAAATGTGCGGTTTAAGTCATATACAATGCCTACAATGGACCCCAACCCAGCTCCCAAAACGATGTTATCCAGTTTGAGCAGCCAGCTCACTGCGATTGAGCGGCGCGACTGGGAACTGTGGGTCCTATTGCTGGGGACCGGCATCGTCATCAGCCTGGGGTTGCTGATCATCGTCTTTCCTTCCAGTTTTTACAGTAATGGCGCGCTTCATATTGACGTGACCATCAGCAAAGAACTTTTCTTCGGTTTTATCTCGCTCCTTGTGCTGTTCAACCTCTACGTGATTTCGCGGAAATTTGAGTTTCGCCGCACCCGTCAGCAACTGGTTTCGTCAACCATTCAAAACGAGATCATCCGCCTGCAGTCTTTCAATGACCCGCTTACCGAGGTTTATAACCGCCGATCGCTCGACGAGATGGCGGCGCGCTACGTCAGCCGCGCCAGCCGTCTCAAGACCGACCTTACATGCCTGCTGCTCGATGTTGACCGTTTCAAAGAAGTGAACAGCAAGTTCGGCCATCTCACCGGAGACGTGGTGCTCGCGGAAATGGCGGCCATCTTGAAGAGCTGCGTCCGCGGTTGCGATTCGGTGGTCCGTTATGGTGGCGACGAGTTCCTGATTTTGCTGGAAGAGGCCAATATCACCAATTCGGACATCATCGTGCAGAGAATTAATAAGGCCCTCATCGGCTGGAACCAGCGGGGGCAGTTGCAGAATTTTGAAGTGACCGTCAGCATCGGCCTGTCGCAGTGGCAAGAAGACAAGTCTCTCGACGAAATGCTCGCTGAAGCCGATCGCCACATGTACGCCCAGAAGAAAATCGTTCAAGACCAGCCGCGAGCCCGGCACTAAACCGGATCTGCAAAATCATTTGGGGCGCCTCGTCCGGGAACCCACGGAGCCTGACTGCCGAACTTTAGAAAGCCACACCCTGAATTTTCGCCATGGGAGTAAATCGATGATCCGCAAGTGGATTTGTCTGGCCCTGCTGGTGGGCTCGGCATTCGCCCAGAAGGCGACCCTGCTTCCCGGCATCGGACGCGTTCATCACGCCGTCAGCACGTCAAATCCCCAGGCCCAGAAATTCTTCGACCAGGGCCTGGCCTTCATTTACGGGTTCAACCACGACGAGGCGGTGCGATCTTTTCAGCGCGCCGCCGAGCTCGATCCCGCGATGGGAATGGCCTGGTGGGGAATCGCCAAGGCGCTGGGCCCGAACTATAACCTGCCGATCGATCTGGAGCGCGAGAAACTGGCGTGGCAGGCAATCAGCAAGGCCGCGGTGCTGGCCAGGAAAAATTCGCCCATCGACCGTGATTACATTGCCGCGCTCTCCACTCGGTTCAGCGATGCCCCGGCGGCTGACTTCAAGAAACTGGATATTAATTATCGCGGCGCCATGAGCGCTCTGGTTGCAAAGTATCCTGACGACCTCGATGCCGCTACCTTGTTCGCGGAAGCCGGCATGGATGTGAATCCCTGGCAGTTATGGAACAACAGCGGAACGCCCGCTGCCGGCACCGAAGAGATCGTCACCACGCTTGAATCGGTGCTGCGGCGCGACCCCGATCATCTCGGCGCCAACCACTTTTATATCCACGCGGTCGAAGCCTCGTCGCATCCGGAGCGCGCGCTGCCCAGCGCCGCTCGCCTGGCCGCGCTGGCTCCGGCTTCAGGACACATCGTCCACATGCCCGCCCACACCTTCGCCCGCACCGGCGATTACGAGGCCGCTCGCAGCACCAATGAAAGCGCGGTGGTGGTCGATGACGCCTTGATCAAGGCCACCGGCGAGCAGGGCGTGTATCCCATGATGTATTACACCCACAACCTGCTGTTCATCGTCATGGCCGATTCCATGCTGGGCCGTTACCAGGATTCGCTCAGCACCGCGCACTGGGTGCAAGCCCACATTAAAGACATTCCCATGCTGGAAGGCCTGATGGCTCTGCCCGAGTTGGTGATGGTGCGGTTCGCCCGTTGGAATGAAGTTCTAAGCGTACCTGCTCCGGCCAACGCGCTACCGGTTTCCAGCGGCATGTGGCATTATGCGCGCGGCATGGCATTCGCCGCCCGCGGCAATGAGGCGGAGGTGCAGAAGGAACTGAACGCGCTGCGAAAACTTGCTCCCGAAATCGCCAGGGTCCCCACCAACTCAGTGGGCCTGGGAAACGCGCAGAAGATTCCGCAAATAGCCGCCGAGACCATTCAAGCCCGGCTGGCCGCCGCCCAGGGATACAGGCCGGAAGCAGTGCAGCATCTGCGGGCCGCGGTGGCGCTGCAAGATGCGATGGATTATAACGAGCCGGCGGATTGGTTTTATCCCATACGAGAATCACTGGGCGCCGCCCTCATGCTCAACCACCAGTATGCAGCGGCCGAAAAAGTGTTTCGCGATGACCTGGCCATCAATCCCCGCAGCGGACGCTCGCTGTTCGGCCTGCGCGAAAGCCTCAAGGCACAAGGCAAGGTGGAAGACGCGAACATCGTCAACGAGCAATTCAAAACTGCGTGGCAATACTCTGACACCAGCTTGAACATCAGCGATCTCTAGTCCAGCGACTCGAGCGCCGCTTCTTCAGCTTGACCGGTTTCGCCACCATCGCCACCCGGGCGAGTATCATCGTGGGCGAACCGCGAGAAAGGAACACTCTTTTATGCGCAAAGCATTCCTCTTCATTCTGCTGGGCTTTACCACACTGGCCGCAGCCCAGAAAGCTCCCACCAAACCCGATCTCGCCAAAGACCCAACCTTGTTTGTGGTGGGCTATGCGCATCTTGACACGCAGTGGCGGTGGGAATATCCGCAGGTCATTCGTGAATATCTTCCCAGTACCCTGCACGACAATTTCGCGCTGCTGGATAA
>JBBSHD010000211.1:0-4580 GCA_038253455.1 Terriglobales bacterium
GCTGGTGTCCCGCGCCGAGCTGTATGATCCTGAAACCGGCGAGCCCAAGCATCCGTTGCTGGCCAAGCGCCCCGAGCAAAGCGTGCTGTTGATCGTGGTGACCGGCGATAAAGGCCTGGCGGGCGCGTTCAACGCCAACATCCTCAAAGGCACGGCCCGCTTCCTCGAAACCAACGCCGGGAAAAACATCGATATCGAAAGCCTCGGCCGCAAGGGCCGCGACTATCTCAAGCGGCGCTACCGCTACGCCCAGGAGGGCTCGGCGGAAAGATCGGGGCCGGTGCAGATTACCGGCGAGCAGGTCGGCATCATGGGAAAGATCGAATTCCAGCAGGCCCGCGAAATGGCGGAGCGCGTGATCGAGCGCTACAGCAAAGAAGAAATCGATGCCGTGTATCTCATCTACAACGAGTTCAAATCGGTGATGTCGCAGCGCTTGGTGGTGGACAAGATTTTGCCCATCGAAAAAATTGGGGAACCTTCCATCCAGAGCTCGCAGGAGCCGTCGCTCGAAGAACGAAAGCGCGCCGCCGAGGCGGCCGCCTCCGCGGGAATCAGCGCCCGCGCCGCCGACACCCGCTTGATCGACGAGAAGGCGGCGCAATTCGGGGTGCAGCCCGTGGATTACATCTACGAGCAGCCTCCAGCCCAGATTTTTCGCACCCTCCTGCCAAAATACATTGCCATCAACATATACCGCGCCATGCAGGAATCGGTGGCCGCCGAACATGCGGCGCGCATGACCGCCATGGATTCGGCCAGCAACAATGCGTCGGAAATGATCGACTCGCTCACCTTGACCATGAATCGCGCGCGGCAGGCTTCGATCACCAAGGAAATTATTGAAATCGTCAGCGGCGCCGCGGCCAGTTAAGCCGCGCGCAGTCATTAACAGACAAATCCCGAACGCAGAACAGGAACGGTATGAACTCAGGAAAAGTGATTCAGGTAGCAGGCCCGGCAGTCGATGTGCAGTTTGAGGAAGGCCAGCTGCCCCCCATCTACCAGGCTTTGCGCGTGGTCAGCGAGGGCTTTAACGTGCCCCACCCGCTGGATGTGGTGCTCGAAGTGGAACAGCATCTGGGCGAAGGCCGGGTGCGGTGCGTGGCCATGCAGCCCACCGAAGGCATGGTGCGCGGCATGAAGACCATCGATACCGGAGGGCCGATCACCGTCCCCGTGGGCCGCGGCACTCTGGGGCGGGTGATGAACGTGATCGGCGAGCCGGTCGATGAGCTGGGGCCGGTGAAATACACGCAGCGCAATTCCATTCACCGCGGCGCTCCCAGTTTCGAGGAGCAATCCACGGCGTCGGAAATGTTTGAGACCGGCATCAAGGTCGTGGACCTGATCCAGCCATTTCTCAAGGGCGGCAAGATTGGACTGTTCGGCGGCGCCGGCGTGGGCAAGACCGTCGTCATCCAGGAGCTCATCAACAACGTCGCCCTCAAGCACGGTGGATTTTCGGTTTTTGCCGGCGTGGGCGAGCGCACCCGCGAGGGCAACGACCTGTGGCTGGAAATGCAGGAATCCGGCGTGGTCAATATCAGCGACTTCGAGAAATCGAAGGTCGCGCTGGTGTACGGCCAGATGACCGAGCCCCCCGGCGCGCGCCTGCGGGTGGCGCTGACCGCGCTCACCGTGGCCGAATATTTCCGCGACGTCGAAGGCGCCGACACCCTGCTGTTCGTGGATAACATCTTTCGCTTTACCCAGGCGGGGTCTGAAGTTTCCACCCTGCTGGGACGCATGCCCTCGGCCGTCGGCTACCAGCCCAACCTGGCCACCGAAATGGGAGAGCTGCAGGAGCGCATCACCTCCACCCGCAAAGGCTCGGTCACGTCGGTGCAGGCCATCTACGTTCCCGCCGATGATTTGACCGATCCCGCTCCGGCCACCGCGTTTGCCCATCTCGACGCGACTACAGTGTTGTCGCGCGCCATCTCGGAGCTGGGAATCTATCCCGCGGTCGATCCCCTGGCATCCACCTCGCGCATTCTTGATCCCCGCGTGGTGGGCAAGGAACACTATGATGTCGCCCAGGGCGTGAAGCGCATTCTGCAGCGTTATAAAGATCTGCAGGACATCATCGCCATTCTCGGCATCGACGAGCTCAGCGAAGATGACAAGCTCACCGTAACCCGCGCCCGCAAGGTGCAGAAATTTCTCTCGCAGCCGTTCTTCGTCGCGCAGCAGTTCACCGGGCTCGAAGGCCGCTACGTAAAGATCGAAGACACCGTCCGCAGCTTCAAGGAGATTATCGAAGGCAAGCACGACGATATTCCCGAGCAGGCCTTCTACTTGAAAGGCGACATCAACGAAGTGCTGGAATCGGTGTCGCGGGAAAAATCCGCGGCCTGATCGAGGCAGCATAAGACTGCATGGCAGACACTTTTCAACTCGAGATTGTGACCCCCGACCGGCTGCTGGTCAGCGAGGCGGTTTCCGAGGCGCAGATTCCCGGCAGCAACGGATACCTGGGGATACTCCCCGGCCACGCGCCGTTGATCACCGAGCTGGCGGTGGGCGAAATCAGCTACAAGAGCGGCGCCAAAAGCGAGCGCATCGCGGTGGCCTGGGGTTTCGCCGAAGTGTTGCCCGACAAAGTTACGGTGATTGCCGACACCGCGGAGCGGGCGGCGGAAATTGACGTTGCCCGCGCGCGGGAGTCGAAAAAACGCGCCGAGGAACGCTTGCAGGCTACGGCTACAGAGACTGATTTTCAGCGGGCCGCGCTGGCGCTGCAACGCGCGGAAAATCGCCTCAAGACCGCGAATCCCAGCGGAGACATGGCAAATCTAGTTCCTTAGCTGGAGTTTCAGGAATTCTGCCGCGCTCCTGCGCGCAGGCAGCGTGAATCTGATAAATTGCCTGGCCGGAGTATCCGGCAGGATGGCATTGCCGATGGCGATAAGTTTTCAAGCTGCGGGAAAAACCGATGTGGGCTGCGTGCGCGCCAATAATGAGGATAACTTTGGCTTCGACGAGCGCTACGGAATCCACGTGGTTTGCGATGGCATGGGCGGGCACGAGGCCGGGGAAGAGGCCAGCCAGCTCGCGGTCGAGACCGTTCTCGAATATTTTCGCAAGGTGGGTGAAGACCGCCGCTACCCCGCGCCGATAGTGGAAATCGAGGGCGCGTCCAGCCGATCCAGCGCCCTGGGCAGCGCGGTTCAACTGGCCAACAAAGCGGTGTACGACGCCGGCGCCGGCCACAGCGCCGACCGCCGCATGGGCTCAACCATTGTGTGCGTGCTCACCGAAGGTGATTTCTATTCCACCGCCCACGTGGGAGACAGCCGCATCTACCGCATTCGCGACCACGCCATCGAACAGCTTACCGAGGACCACTCCCTGGTGATGGAGCAGGTGCGCCGCGGGCTCATTACCCGTGAAGAGGCCGAGCACTCCCAGCATCAGAACATCATCGTGCGCGCGTTGGGCAGCGAGGATTCGGTGCACGCCGATGTGGATGAACAGCTCGCCCTGGCCGGCGACCGCTTGCTGCTGTGCAGCGACGGCTTGACCCGGCATTTATCCTCCGCGAAGATTCTGCAGATCATCGATGACGCACCCACCCCGCATGACGCGTGCGAGAGGCTGGTGGCCGCTGCCCGCGACGCCGGCGGAGAAGATAACATAACCTGCATGGTCATTCGCGCCGGCAGCCGTCCCTGGTTCCGCCAAGGCAGCTCTTCGCCCGGAGGCAAGCCGGCATGGCAAAGCTCTTTTTAAGGTACGAAGGCACGGTGCTGAATGAGATCACCCTGGCGAAGGCGGTGGTGACCATCGGCCGCTTGCCCGACAACGTGATCGCCATTGAAAATCTGGCGGTCTCCAGCCACCATGCCCGCATCCTGTGGCGCGATGATCAGTATTTTCTCGAAGACAACAACAGCCTCAACGGCACCTACATCAACAACCGCCGGGTCAACCGCTCCCCGTTGAAGGATGGAGACGTAATTCTGGTGGGCCGCCATACCCTGGTGTTCAAGGATGACCTGGAGCGGGCCCGGCCCCGCGTCCGCATGCCCGCGCCGCCGGTGCTCACCGGGATGGATGAAACCATGGTGCTGGCCAACAAGAAACCCGCCGAAGAGAAGCGCGAGCCAGGCATGGCCACCGCCCCCATCACCGTCCCCGAGCCGGTGGGCCCGCCCGGCGTGCTCACGGTACTGGTGGGCAAGACCGATCAGAAAGAATATGTCATAGCCGAAAAGCTGACCATCATTGGCGGCTCCAAGATCGCCGACATCAGGATCAAAGGCTGGTTCGTCCCCGACGTGCTGGCCATCATCAACCGGCGCGGCAACAAATATTTTGTCTCCCCACAGAAGAAAGACGCGGGCACCCGGCTCAACGACGACTTCATCAATGGCCAGAAAGAGTTGAAGGATGGAGACGTCATCCACCTCAAGGGCCTGAAGCTGATCTTCGGATTTCGCGAGTAAGAAGCGAACGCGTTCGGGTTTTTCCTTCAGAAATCATCAGGTCAAACCAAGCGGGGATCAGAACCTCGCGCTCGCTTTTGCTCTTGCCGTTGTACCTAAGCAAGAACCTCAAGAAGTTGCATAAGAAAA
>JBBSHD010000212.1:0-4576 GCA_038253455.1 Terriglobales bacterium
AAAAACGAACAACGCCAAGTTGTTGAATGGCAATAAGTTAGTAATTTGGAATTTTGATCGTTTAGGGTTATTTCACAGCTTCGAAGCCGAGGAACCTTTTGTTTCCTTGACGCAAACCGCGCAGCCGGCCAAGACCGCAAATTCAAAAGAATCGACGCTCGGACTTTACGCGTAGCCTGCCGTTGACTCTAATGTCGAAACGAAACAATTCCTCCACTCAAGAGCACTACGCCCGTGGGGCGAGCATGAAGCAGTCATGCAAGGAACGGCTCAATTTCGCCCCCGTACTAAGAAGAATGCGTTTGGGGAAAGCTCGAACATCGACTGTCTTGATTTAGAGGAATGCCGGGAAGATTTCCTGGTTTGCCAAGGCAGATCAAAGGCAGGCTGCGCGTAGAACCAATTCGAAGGAGGGGTGAGTCTTTATGATTCAGGCTGGGACTCCTGCCGCTCTGTAGGAAACAAAAGGTTCCTCGGCTGCGCTCGGAATGACAACTCACATATAGCGCGTACTTCTGTCTCCCCAGGACATATAAAACGTGTTGTTCGGTCGCCAAGGACATAGGAGTGGGCTTCCGCCTGCTCGATCCGATCTATGCGATTATCGGACACACCAACTATGAAACTGATTAGTGCCGCTGCTCCTGGGGGAGGCGCTCGCGGATTTTGTCGGGCAGGCGGTCGTGTAACTTGCGGGCATGCAGCCGGGCGGTGGCGGCCATGACTACCGGGGCGGGAGTGGCGATGGCCACTACCACCCACATCAGGGCGGAGAAAGCAAAGCCTCCCAGGGCGATGATCTGCAGCAGGATGGCGTGGCGCACGTCGAAATATCTGATGGCGCCGAAGGCCACCAGGAACAGCACTGCGGAAAAAGTAGCGAGCACGATCAGGCCCACATCGATGGTGCGATGCAGGCGCTGTTTCTGGCGGCAATGCAGGCATTCGGCGAAGTGCTGCTCGTAATCGCCGCGCATGTCACGGGTAATGCCGGAGATGTCATATCTCCATCCCGCGAGAATGTCGCCTACCACCTGGTCTGTGCAGTGTCGTGCCATAAATATTTGCGTCTGCGCTTCTTTGCTGCACCATCCACGCTGGATGGCTGATTTACATGGTTGAAGTGCATTCAGCGTGCCACCAGAGTATCAGCAGTCGGTCAGCGTCCGGCTGAAAAATGGGAGTACCAGTCCGGATGCGGCATTGCAGGCGGGACGGCGTTGCCGGCGCCGCGAAGCCGCCGGCTTTACCGAACTGCGCCAGCCACCACGCTGCCGCGCAACATATCGCCTGGCGCCGCGCATACAGACTGACCCAGGCGTCGGGCCAGGCTTTACCTTTATCTATATCTATATAAAGATGCTGCTAGAGCCGGATCGGCTCCAGAACCTGCGTCTGGGAGGCCAGCATGATGCGGTTCTGAAAAAGGTTGTCAAACAGGCTGCGGCGGCCGTCGAGCGCGTGGCCGGCGCATTGGCGGGCAATCTCGGGGTGGTTGTTTTCTTCCGACAGGTGGGCCAGCACCAGGAATTGGGCGGCGCCATCGTAGTCGTGGGCAAAGAACTCGGCGAGGGCGGCGTTGGAGAGGTGTCCTACGCGCGACATCACGCGCTGCTTGACTGACCAGGGATATGAGCCGCCGCGCAGCATCTCCACATCATGGTTGGATTCGATCATCAGCCCGGCACAGCCGCGCAGGTGCTCGCGCACGCTGGCCGGCATGTAGCCGAGGTCGGTGACGATGGCCACCTTGACGCCATCGATGGTGAACACGAATCCCACCGGATCGGCGGCGTCGTGGGGAATGGTGAAAGGAGTGACCGCGATGTCGGCGATGCGAAAGCAGTGGCCCGCTGCAAAGTGTTCGGCGCGCTCGAGGTCAGGCGCGGCCGCGTCGCTGTTGCGGCAGCTGCGGCGATAAGCGGCGTGGGTGGCGGCGGTGATGTACACCGGCAGTTTCAGTTTCTTAGCCAGATGCTGCAGCCCGCCGACGTGGTCGGAATGTTCGTGCGAGATCACGATGGCGACCAGGGTGGCAGGGTCTTCGCCGGCCTGGTGCATGCGTTTCAAAGTCTCGCGGCAGGAGAGGCCGGCATCGACCAGGATGCTGGCGCCCGAGCTCGAAACTACCGTGCTGTTGCCTTTGCTGCCGCTGGCCAGCACCGTCATGCGAAATGCCATGGCTGAAGCATAGCGTGAAAGCGATGTGATTGGGCAGTAATATTTTTTATTCCGGGGGAGGAAAGGTGCGTGGATGGGAAAAAGTCCGGTTTTGGGTGGGCTGGGTTTTTATTCCAGCAGCAGGCCGCCGGTCAGCTCGGTAATTCGGGGCACGCGGTGGGCGCTGCACCAGCGGCCGAGGGCGTCCACGATGTTTTCAGTGGCGCATGGGTCCCAGTAATTGGCGGTGCCGACCTGCACGGCTTTGGCGCCGGCCAGCATGAATTCGACTACATCTTCGGCGGTAGTGATGCCGCCAATGCCGATCACGGGAATATCGACTGAGTGTGCGGCCTCATACACCATGCGGAGGGCGATGGGCTTGATGGCGGGGCCGGAGAGGCCGGCGGTGATGTTGGAGATGCGAGGCTTGCGGGTTTCGGCGTCGATGGCCAGGGCGACGAAAGTGTTGACCAGGGAGATGGCGTCGGCGCCCGCATTTTCGGCGGCGCGAGCCATCTGGGGAATGCTGGATACGTTGGGAGAAAGTTTTACGATGACCGGCAGCCGGGAGACGTTTTTGGCGGCGACGACCACTTCTTCCAGCATGACCGGGTTGCTGCCAAAACTCATGCCGCCGCGGCGGGTGTTGGGGCAGGAGACGTTGAGCTCGTAGGCGGCGATGCCCTCGCCTTCGTTGAGGATGCGGATGGTCTCCTCGTAATCCTCGCGAGTGTTGCCGAAAACGTTGGCGATGACGACCAGGCTTTGTTTGCGGCGCAGCAAGGGAAGTTTTTCTTCGATGAAGGCGCGCGCGCCCACGTTCTGCAGGCCCACGGAATTGAGCATGCCGGCCGCGGTTTCAAACATGCGCGGCGGCGGGTTGCCCGCCATGGGCTGGCAGGAGAGGCCTTTGACCACGAAGCCGCCCAGTTTTTCCAGCGAAACGATGTCGGCAAACTCGATGCCATAGCCAAACGTGCCGCTGGCGGCGATGACCGGGTTACGCAGGCGCAATCCGCAGATATCTACGTGAAGGTCGGGAAAGGGGCCGGTGGAGGACGCGACTGGTGATGCTGGAGAGGTCATTGCAGCAGTTAGTGTACGGGAAGGCGGTTTTATTTGGCGAGTCGCCGGGGCGTGGTTGATGCGGGTGTCCGGTTGCCTGTTTCTCCGTCCTGGCATGAAATTCAGGAATTTCTTTTCCCTCAGTTTTTCCGGTAGATTGGTTTCTATGCTGGAGCTTGGATATGTGCGCGATCACCTGGGGGAAATCGAGGAAAAGATCCGCCAGCGCGGAGGCGCGCCGGAGGCGGTGCTAAAGAATTTTGCCGAGGTGGATCTGGCGCGGCGGCAGAACCTGGACGCGCTGCAGAAGATTCAGCACGCGCGCAAGGTTGATTCCCAGCGCATCGCCGAGCTGAAGATGAAGCAGAAACAGGGGACAGCCAGCACTGAAGATTCCCGGCTGATGGGCGAGCTGGTGGAGCAGGGCCGGGTGCAGCGCGAAGCCATTCCCGCGCATGAAGAAGCGGCGCGGCTGCGGGAAGCGGAGTTGCAGGGCATTCTGGCGGGTATTCCCAACCTGCCACACAGCAGCGTTCCGCCAGGCAAGGGCGCGGGCGACAACCTGGAGCTGCGCCGCTGGGGCAAGCCTCCGGTGATGGATTTCGACGCCCGGCCGCATTGGGAGCTGGGGGCCAGCCTGGGCATTCTCGACATGGAGCGCGCGGCCAAAATTGCGGGGGCGCGGTTTGCGGTGTACTGGGACCTGGGCGCGAAGCTGGAGCGGGCGCTGGCCAACTTCATGCTGGACGTGCACACCCGCGAGCACGGATATACCGAGGTCCTGCCGCCCTACTTGGTGAACTCGGCATCGCTGTTCGGCACCGGGCAACTGCCAAAGTTTTCCGCCGACTTGTTTCGCTGCGAAGAGAGTGACCTGTGGCTGGCGCCCACCGCCGAGGTGCCGCTCACCAACCTGTATCGCGATGAAACCATCGACCAGGCGCGGCTGCCGGTTTCGGTGACCGCCTACACTCCATGTTTTCGTAGCGAGGCCGGGTCATACGGGCAAGACGTGCGCGGGATCATTCGCCAGCACCAGTTTCAAAAAGTTGAGCTGGTAAAGTTTGCCGCGCCGCAGAATTCCTACGAGCAGCTGGAAACGCTGACCGGCAACGCGGAGAGCATCCTCAAAAAACTGGGACTGCATTACCGGGTCATGCTGCTATGCGCGGGCGACATGGGATTTTCCGCGGCCAAGACTTATGACCTCGAGGTTTGGCTGCCGGGACAGAAAGTCTTTCGCGAGATCTCGTCGTGCTCGAACTTCGAAGCTTTCCAGGCACGGCGCGCCAACATTCGCTATCGCCCGCAGGGTGGCGGCCGCACCGAATTCCTGCATACCTTGAAC
>JBBSHD010000213.1:0-4576 GCA_038253455.1 Terriglobales bacterium
AAACTGACGCTCTTCTTCGGGGGACATGAATGCGCTTTGGTGGTGATCAAACCACCAGGTCACCTTGTGCGACGGTGAATACTTGAAATCAACAATCGCGTTCTCGTCTCCGTCGAACTGGCCTTCGTCGAAGACCGGACCGGCGCGATGCACTAGCCCGGTGTAGGCGAACTCGGCGCCGAAATCAACGCACTCCTTATAAAACCGGGTAAACAAGGCCGCGGAGGAGGCGCCATCAAAGCATTTATCGTGGTGAAGCACTCGAAGTTTCAATCTGGGTTCCGATCGGGGAGCGAATTACTCAAAGTTCACGCCGTCAAATGGCGGCTAAGCCTTGAGCTGAGCATTCTTGCGAGTGCAATCCTGGCAGGTTCCATAAATCTGGAATGTGTGGCGGGTGGTCTGGTAATGATGTTTATCGCCAATCTCTCTTTCCAACCGATCGACCTCCGCTGAGAAAAACTCGACCGAGCTGCTGCAAGCAGTACAGACCATATGGTGGTGGCTGCGCCGGTTATATTGGTGCTCATACCGCGCGATGCCATCATGAAAAGCCACTTCGCTGGCCAGGCCACATTCCGCCAGGAGTTTCAGAGTGCGATAAACGGTGGTAAACCCAATGCGCACGTCCCGTTTTTTCACCAGGCGGTGTAATTCATCGGTGGAGAGATGCTCCCGGGTTTCAAGAAACGTTCGCAAGATGGTATCGCGTTGTTCCGTCCGGTTCAGCTTCACTTGGCGCAGGTGTTTATAAAAGATTTCTTCCGCTTCACGAAGCGCCTCACTAGAAGGTGAAGGATTGTCGTCAATTCGATTTTGCAATCGCCCTTCTCCTTCCGGCGGCCCTGAAGTTCGCCAATAGTTTCGGCTATATAAGGCCCAGCAATTCCAGGTTACTTGACCTCTCGCACGTCGTACGCCTTGCCTACAATATCAATCTGGGTGGCCTGCAGCGCGTCGGTAGATGTATCAAAGATGAGCAGCTCTCCCGCTTCACATACGTAGGTCACGGTACGATTGCTGATCGGCTCTATACCGGTAACGTCCCCGCGCGACTTCCCTGCCGGTGACACAGGAACGCTTGCCGCTTTGGATGAGGTGTTGAAAATGGAAAGGCATCCCTTGCTGGCCACCGATAAATCAGCGTTGTTCGTACAGGTGCGGGCGCCCACGTAGAGCTTATTGTTGGCCCCGAGCTTCATCAGCTGGTGGTACCCATCAGAAATTGGAACTGCTTTGGTGGTGACCGTTAAAGACCCCGTATCCACTACATCGAGAAGCCCGGCGCCTGCCGTTGTGCCCGCAACGTATAAATTAGTACCGTCCAGCAGGCCCACAGTAGCTCCGGATACGGGAATCGGAGCGCCCACTACTTTGTTGGTGGATGTGTCCAGGACACTGACGCTGGCGCTTTTGCCTCCGCATTCAGCGCCACAATTCAAAATATAGGCTTTCGATCCATCGCTGTTGAAAACCCCAAAGACCGGTCGATCGAGCCCGGAGACTTTCACCGGGGTCAGATCGGTCGCGCCGGCATTGACCACATTAATGGTGTCTGTGCCGTCACTGAATACCAACAGTTTGGTTCCGCCAGAGGATAGAACCAGGCGCCGCGCTGCGGGAATGCAAGCCGGGATTGCCGCTGGACATACAGATTTGACCGTTCCCGCCGTGACGTTAACAACATAGACCGTCGCGGTATTGTTGCCGGCGGCGTAGGCGGTCTTGCCGTCGGAAGTCACAGCCACTGTGTCGGTCGTTTCCGGCAGCAGAATCTGCGCCGCCGAAGCTTCCGTGGTGTTGTCCACGAAACTCAGCGAGCGGTCCCCAGAATTCACCACCACCGTCGAATGATTGCTGGCAATGCTGACCAGCAAAGTGGGAGCGGAACCAACCGACACGCTGCCGCCACTTAGAACGTCTTTCGTAGCATCCACGATGTTCAGGAAATTTCCCGCTTGATTGGAGACAAATGCACGCTTGGTCAACATCGTTGTGGGCACGGGAGGCGCCAGCGAGCTGGCGCCGCCACCGCATCCAGAGGTCAACGTCAGCGCCATCAAGGCAGCACTGGCCGCGAACATCTTAGGCAATGCAGAAAGTCGCTGGGAAGAGGTATATAAACACGAAAAATATGTCATCAAGAGGCCGATTATAACAGAGCTTTTCGCGCGACCTGCGGGTTCCCACCTTCGACCGCGATGGGGAACACTCATGTATTCTTTAGAGATGAGGGATGATTTTCTAAAAAGACTCAAACAGCGGCCAATGCTCGCGGATGGCGCGATGGGCAGCCTGCTCTACTCCAAAGGCATATTTATCAACCGGTGTTACGACGAGCTTAACCTCTCTCAGCCCGACTTGATTCGCGGCATTCATGAGGATTACCTGCAGGCTGGCGCAGAGGTCATCGAAACCAATACGTTTGGCGCCAACACATTCAGGCTAGCCCGGCACAGCCTCGCCGACAAGGTCAGGGAAATAAATCTCGCCGGCGTTCATCTTGCCCGGCAGGCTCTGGCCGGGAAGAAGACCTCCGACGCCCTGATTGCGGGATCAGTAGGTCCCCTGGGAATCAGAATCGAACCACTCGGCAAAGTTTCGATTGACGAAGCTCGCGCCGCATTTATCGAGCAAATCACCGCCCTATCAGAAGGCGGGGTCGATCTGATCATCCTCGAGACCTTCGGATACCTTGAGGAAATTCATTCGGCCCTCCTGGCCGCGCGGGCGGTCAATGCCGACATACCGGTAATTGCTATGGTGACCATCGATGAAGAAGGCAACAGCCTGGATGGATCCAGTCCTGAAGCTTTTGGTCCCAAGCTGGATGACTGGGGCGCCGACGTTATCGGACTCAATTGCGGAGTGGGCCCGGTCAACATGCTGGAAGCCGTCGAGCGGCTGAAAGGCATCACGAACAAGCCAATCGCGGCGCAGCCCAACGCAGGCATCCCGCGTTCCATCGAAGGACGCAACATTTATCTGTGTTCGCCTGAATACATGGCGAGCTATGCGCGCAAGTTTGTGCGCGCAGGGGCCCAGTTCGTCGGTGGCTGTTGCGGCACCACCCCTGAACATATCCGCAGTATGCGATCCGCCTTGCGCGCCAGTGAGGCGAGGACGACCAGCTTTCAAGTCGTAACCGAAGCCAAAAAGGAGTCATCGGCCAAGGCGCCGCCTCTGGCCGAGAGATCGAACCTGGGAAGAAAGATCGCCGCGGGAGAGTTTGTCACTATGGTGGAAATTGTTCCTCCCAAGGGGACGAACGCGATCAAAGAAATTGAAGGCGCCAGGTATTTGAAATCGGTGGGCGTCGATGCCATCAATATTCCTGACAGCCCACGGGCTTCCGCGCGCATGAGCAACCAGGCGCTCTCGATTCTTACCCAGCAGCAAGTCCAGATCGAAGTAGTCCTTCACTACACTTGCCGCGACCGCAACGTCCTCAGCATGCAATCGGACCTGCTGGGTGCGGCGGCCGTGGGTATCAACAATCTCATTTGCATTACGGGAGACCCCCCCAAGCTGGGCAATTATCCCGACGCCACTGCGGTTTTCGACGTGGACGCAATTGGCCTGGTCAATATCGTGCACAACCTCAACAACGGCATGGATATTGGGGGAAATCCCATAGGCAGCGCTACCGCCTTCGCCCTGGGTGTGGGCGCTAATCCCGGGGTTCCCAACATCGATGAAGAAATCAGGCGCTTTCAGTTTAAGGTCGAGGCCGGCGCCGAGTTTGCGGTGACCCAGCCGGTCTTCGATTTGAGACTGCTGGAATCGTTCCTCGAACGCATCAAGGATTTCAGAATCCCGGTGGTTGCCGGAATCTGGCCTCTGACCAGCCCCAGGAATGCGGAATTCATGAAGAACGAGTTGCGGGTGTCAATTCCTGATTCAATTATCGAACGCATGACCAATGCCGGCTCCGCGGATGCGGCCCGGGCGGAAGGCGTCCTGATCGCCCGCGAAATGCTGGCGGCGGTGCGAAACATGGTCGAAGGCGCGCAAATCAGCGCGCCGATGGGACGCTATAGCTCCGCCGTGGACGTACTAGAGGTTTTGCGCTGAAGTTCAACCTTGCCCGGTGAAGTAAAATTTGTGAACGGAGAACATCTTGCCAAACTTCGAAGAAAACCTCGAGCGCATGGAAAAAGTCGTGGAAAAGCTCGAGACCGGCGACATGCCGCTCCATGAAGCACTCAGCTTGTTTGAAGAAGGAATTAACCTATCCAATTCCTGCCGGCAGGAACTCGATGCCGCTGAGGGCAAGGTGGAAATGCTTTTGAAGCAGAATGGAAAGATGGTGACCGAAACTCTGGACGTCGTCCCCGACCAGGGCGAATTTAATAATCACAAGTAACGCTTCCTTCAAAGCCATGCTGGAATTACCCGGCTCGACGCTTGATATACTCTGACCTTGTTTACCGTTGAAGACATCTTAGTTTCCGGCTGTCGTCTTGTGGATGACGAACTGGAACAGCTTCTTCCATCCGGCAACACCCCTCCTCAATCCATTCATCAGGCAATTCGTCACAGCATATTCGCGGGTGGCAAGAGACTTCGTCCCATA
>JBBSHD010000214.1:0-4575 GCA_038253455.1 Terriglobales bacterium
GGATTGCAGTTTTTTGCAGGTTCCTCCCACTAACCAGAATGTTAAACACTGATTAAATTCGCGATTCATGACGCCGAAGTATAAGGTAACTAACCCGAAAACCTAAAATAGTTTCTTGGCACCGACCCAATTTATGACCCCGTCCGCGCACTCATCGCTGCAAAAGCATCTTGATTCCCACCGCGATCAGCAGCGCCGCGAAAATTCTGCGCAAGTGAAGATCGCTCAGCGATTGCGCCCATTGCCCGCCAAAGTAACCACCGGCGGCAAAGCCCAGGGCAATGACCAACCCCAGTCTTATGTCGGCGTTGCCTGCCTTGTAGTACTGCCAGAACGCGAAAAACCCAATGGGAAGCAGCAACGCCGCCAATGACGTGCCCTGGGCCTTGTGCTGGTCGATCTTGAACAAGTACACCAGCGCCGGAACAATCATCACGCCGCCGCCGATCCCGACCACTCCCGAGATCACGCCCACCACCACTCCCAGGACGAGCCCAAGCCAGAGCATTCCGCGCCCCTAAAAAACCGACTAGACCGAAAACTGCAAAAGCCAAACGGCCTCAAGTGAGGAGGCCGTCTAAGTCTAGAGCATATTCAGTTGTCTAAATGGGGGCGAATTGAATCAGTAACTAGGTGGAGACTGAATTTTCCTTTGTTGGGAATGACGCGCGGAAGCGGTTTGCCGGGTGCGCAGCGCCGAACCCTGGCTGATGGCCGCCAATCCGAAAAAGGTGGCCGCGAACAGTACATCAGCATAAGGCTGGTAGCGGAAGAACGGTACTGCCGCGCTATAACACTGCACCAGGCCGGCCAAGGTGCGGGGATACATGTTCCAAACCGCCCACACCGCGAAATTGCTGACCACGAAGAAAGAAATTGAGGCAGCCAGAGCCGCGCCCACGATACGCAGCGGATGGCGGTTCTCCCGCAGCAAGCCGCCCAGCAGGCACACGCCCGCATACCACGCCAGGGTCACAAAATGATCGGGAGTGAAAGCGGAGCCGTAGTGGAAGACGGTCAGATAAAAATCAGAGAGGGCGAGCAGCGCCACCGGAATCCAGATCTCTTTGCGGGGCCGCGTGGCGCCGAAGAACAGCAACGCCGCGCCGATGGGAGTAAACGCCAGGGGATGCGGCAAGAAACGGGATGCCACTGCAATAATTACGAACAGAAATGCCAGCATTGAATTTCCTCAATCGATTTCCTGCGGAAACCGAGTTCTTATTGTTTCGCGCTTAAGCCCTCGCGTCAAGCATCGCCGGCAGGAAACGCTGGTTCACTTGTCCGCTGCGGATGCAGTGACGGCCCGGTGTTCAGTATTTTTCTACGCGGCCGCCGAATCGTTCCTCGGTGACGTTGAGGTTCTTATCCAGCGAAACACTGGCGCCCAGGGTGCCCATCCGGGTGTCGAGGTAGGCAAAACGCAGGTCCCGGAACTTCACGCTGTAGCCGCCTTCGGGCATCGGCAGGGCTTGCGTTTCCAGCCACGGGTAGGCCGCCCAGTCGAGGTACACGCGTCCCAGCGGCGATTTCTTGGCGGAAAGCGATGCCGGGGTTTCTTCCGGCTTGTAGAGCGTCTGCGCCCGGCCCTGGGGATCGACCTCCGGCG
Organism: Terriglobales bacterium; assembly: GCA_038253455.1. Lineage (GTDB taxonomy): Bacteria > Acidobacteriota > Terriglobia > Terriglobales > Acidobacteriaceae > JBBQWT01. The sequence goes on from JBBSHD010000214.1 coordinate 1,610, forward strand.
TCAATGAGTTGACGTCCATCACCTGGAAAGATGTGGATGTCTCCACCACGCCCTTCCACTTGAACGGGTTCATGGCAAAGGGATAGGCGGAGACGCGCAGCGGTTCCTGCTCGTTGTACATGCGCCCGCGCAACGCCGTGACCGCCTTGCGATGCTCAAAATCACGCAGCCAGAACAGCAGCAGCATGGCCACCAGGGCGAAGATCGCGCCGCCACGTCCCCGCGGTCCGCGCCGGTTGCGACCTGCAATTTCTTCCTGCACCAGAGCCAGCAGCGGTGGGGTGATCAATCCCAAGATGAGCACGATTAGAAGTACCGGCTCAACGATGAACGCGATGTCCCACGAAAACCATTTGGGATTCCACGGCGCGAACGGCCTGATGCCGTAATTGTTGCTGTAGTCGAGCAGGATGTGGCTCAGCACCGCCAGCCATGCGTAAAGGTAGAGCAGGCCCCAGCGGGGCGGATCGCCGCCGCGGCCGCGCGCCTCCTGCACCCTGTAGATGACATAGGCCGCCAGCACCGCCAGTGCGGCCATGAGCGGCGACGCCGCCAGGGTGTGAGTGAAGCCGCGATGGTGGGCAAAACCGCTGATGGGCCCGCGCAGGTACCAGAGCACGTCGATATCAGGAATCTCGGCGGCCATCACCATGGTGACCGTGGCCAGGGCGGTGGTGCGGTTCATCCCGCTCCGGCCCAGGCAGGCGCCGGTCAGCATGTGAGTTACAGGTTCCAAACCGTGCTCCTCAAGGAATGTTGGAGGATGCGGCCCGCAATGGCGGCATCAGCAAGCGAAATGCGTTGGGCACAACCGACATCTTCACCGGCAACACGCCCAGCAACTCGCCGTCGGCCTGGGAGTAGATGCGTCCCGGGCGCCCGCTGGGGCGCTTGTCATCAACTGCCGGCAGAGCACGGCATATGATTTCCGAGGCGCGCACATTTTCGATCCCGCGCAGCTTCCAATGCGTGCCCATGGCGGCCAGCATCATGTATTGCAGCAGCCGGTGGCCGTTGCGGGTCTTGGCCAGCACCACCTGCATGTGGTCCGATTCCATGCTGGCGCCGGGAGCGAAGTGGCGCATGAACCCGCCAAAATCCCGTACCCGCACCCCTAATGCCAGGGACGCCGACTCCGTCCTGGTGTTGCCGGTATGCGCGTCCACAAATTGGACTTCGAACAGCGGGAAATCATGCGCCAGATAAATTCTGAGTCCCTGCACGATGTACCCCAGCATGCCGAAGCGTTGTTTCAACGGCTGGGTCAACAGGTAGGGTAGCTGGGCATCGACGCCCACGCCGCACATCACGGCGAAGTAGCGGACTTCGGCTTCGCGCGTGGTCACCGATTGGTACTCCACCTTGCCCGCCGCCACGGTTCGCGGAACAAAGGTGAGCAGGGTACGCGCGGCCGCTCCCGGCTTGCGGGGCAGCGCCAGGTCGTTGCCCATTACATTGCCGGTGCCCAGCGGCATGCAGCCCATCGTAACTTTTTCACCGTACGGGAGCACGCCCTGCAGCACGTCGTGGAAGGTGCCATCGCCGCCGCAGGCGATGATGGTGTCATGCCCGTTCTCGATCGCTTCCCGGGCCTGCGCGCCCGCGCTGCCCGCCGCCCGGGTGGGAGACATCGTGACCTGCACCCCGGCGGAGCGCAGAATCTGCGCCGCAATCTCTACATCTTCTTTGCGGCGGTGGCGCTTGCGGCCCGATACCGGGTTGTAGATCATGGCCGCTTTCCGCATGGTGGTCAGGGTTGGCATGGGTTACAGACTGCGAATCTCAATTTTCTAATGCAATAAAAACACGGCAGGCGCGCGCATCAAAATATAATTCATCCATGCCCTCCGCAAGTCCCCAGGCAAAGATCGACGCACTGCGTCAAACCATCCGTCATCACGAGCAGCAGTACTACGTGCTCGATGCTCCGGAAATCTCCGACGCGGACTACGACTTTTTGATGCAGCAATTGAAGACCGTAGAGGCCGCGCATCCGCAGCTTATCACGCATGACTCGCCTACCCAGCGGGTGGGCGGCAAGCCCCGCGAAGGTTTTGTGAAGGCGCAACACTCGCGGCCGATGTTGTCGTTGGACAACGTGTATAGCGAGCCCGAGCTGCGGGAGTGGGAGCGACGGGTGCGCGAGCTCAGCGGCGGCCGCGAGCTGCGCTACGTCTGCGAGTTGAAGCTGGACGGCCTGTCGATGGCTTTGTGGTACAAAGCGGGAGAACTGCGGCGCGGCCTGACCCGCGGCGACGGCGCCACCGGCGAAGATGTGACCTCGAATGTCCGGACCATTCGCTCGGTGCCGCTTTCGGTTTCCGCTGCGGCGCGAAAGCAAGCGGGATTGCCCGCCGATTTCGAGGTGCGCGGCGAAGTGATCATGCCCGCTGCCAGCTTCTCGCGCATGAACGATGAGCGCGAGCAGCAGGGCCAGCCAAAATTCGCCAATCCGCGCAACGCCGCCGCCGGCACCATCCGCACCCTGGAACCCAACGTCGTTGCCCAGCGCCGCCTCGATTTTTTTGCCTACTGGCTGGGCGCCGAAGGCCAGACCATGATGGATAGCCAGGCGCGGGCGCTCGATGCCCTCTCCGCTGCCGGCTTCAAAGTGAACCCGCATCGCGAGAGGGCCGCGGACATCGATGCCGTGGCCGCGTTTATCCGCAAGTGGGAAGCGGAGCGCCATGGCCTCGGCTATGAGACCGACGGCATCGTCATCAAGGTCGATGAAACCGCGGTCCAGGAGCAACTGGGCTTCACCGGCAAAGCCCCGCGCTGGGCCATCGCCTACAAGTATGCGGCGCGCTCCGGCATCACCCGGGTGCTCGACATCGTGGTGCAGGTGGGGCGCACCGGAAAGCTTACGCCGCTGGCGGTGCTCGATCCCGTGCCCATCGGCGGCACCATGGTGAAGCGCGCCACCCTGCATAACCTCGACTTCATCGAACAACTCGACGTCAGGA
>JBBSHD010000215.1:0-4569 GCA_038253455.1 Terriglobales bacterium
CGGAATGGCTGGCGGATGATCTCGGAGACACCGCTAGCCGGAATGCGGTTAGACCGGGTTGCGACTGACGTAGTAGAGGCAATACGCTTCGGCAAATCCGCATCGAACGAAAACAACGCTCTGCGGACGCTTCGGCGAATGTTGAGCAAAGCGGCTGAATGGGGAATGATCCGTACGGCTCCGAAGGTAAAGCTAGCCAAAGAGCACGGACGGACAGAACTCATAGGCCAAAAAGCGGAAGGCAAGTTGTTAGATATCGCGGAGCAGCCGTTGCGGGATGTGCTAATTCTCATCCTCGATACGGGAATGAGACCGCAGGAGGTTTTCCGGATGCGATGGGAAAATGTGGACTGGGAACACCGTACAATTTTCATTCCATACGGCAAGACCCGGAACTCACGAAGATTCCTTCCCATAAGCAAGCGGGTTTCTGAGGTGCTAGCGTCCCGTTTAAGCGGCATGAAATCAGAATGGGTATTCCCTTCTGATTCAAGCTGCGGGCACCTCACAACAGTTGCCAAGGCGTTTGCCGATGCACGGGAGAAAGCAGGACTTCCAAAGTCTTTAGTTCTCTACTGTGCAAGGCACACCTTCGCTACTCATGCCTTGGCGGCCACGGGCAATCTCGCAGCGGTGATGAAAGCCTTGGGCCATTCCAATGCTCAGACCGCGATGATCTACCAGCATCCGGGCATAGAGGAAATCCGCCAAGCCGTTGACGCGAAAAACCTTGCGACAGATTCACGTCACAATTCACGTCACACTGGCTTTGTGGTGAATTGAGAAAGGATTGTAAGTACTTGATTGGTATGGTGAGCGCGGGTGGAATCGAACCACCAACCTACTGATTAAGAGTCAGTTGCTCTGCCAGTTGAGCTACGCGCCCCTTGAACAAGGCCAGGAAGGATTCGTCACAAACTTGAAGACGACTAATCGAGTTTAGCACAACCTTCTTGACTTCCCTCTCACGCCACCCCGGCCCCCGCGCCGCTTTATTACCTGCGTAACTTTGCCCATGATTAGAAAAAGCTTAGAGTTGCTTCAATGACTCACGCTTCACATTTTCAGCATTCACCAGGGGACTTATGGGACGTCGTCGCGATCAACGCAAATCGTTAGTCTTACCGGTCAGGGTTTCGGGGACTGATATTAATGGGAATCCGTTTTCCCAGACCTGCTGCACGTTGGACCTCAATCCCAAGGGCGCCAAGTTGTGTGGGGTACGCTGCCTCACCGCCAAGGGAGACATCGTTAACCTGCAATACAAGACCAGCCGCGCGCCTTTTGAGGTTGTCTGGGTCGGCGAAGCTCGGTCTGCCCGCGACGGACAATTGGGCCTCCGCGCCATCGATCCCAGAAAAAATTTCTGGGGATTCGATATTGACTACAATCCCGTCGACGATTTCGTCATCTCTTCACAGCCGCCCGGCCAGAGGGATACAAAAAGCAGCAGCGGCGCCGCCTGGTAAGAGCTCACGCATTCAAACCGAGAAATATTGAATAGCCGCGCCGATTAAAGCGCGGTTTTTTCTGGTCGGATGCTCGAATGGTTGACTTCAGGCGCAGTCTTTGCCGAATCAAAACTACTCGGAATGTCACTTTCTTGCGCTAACCCTCCCTCGTAGTTGTCATTCTGACGACCCCCGGCTTCACCGGGGTGAGGAAGAACCCCTACCGTTCCACAAATCTTCCCCCTACGGTTTGTTCGAACCCACAGCCCACCCCGTGTGCTCGGACAACCAGCTACCCCAAACTAGGCCGCTGCCGGTGCCAGTCGGAATTTTCCTGGAACGCATTGGCCGCCGCTACCACCACGGCGTCGTTGAGCGGACGTCCCACAAACTGAATTCCCACCGGCAACTTGTTCGACCACCCACTGGGGACGCTCACCGCCGGCAGACCGCAGAAGTTTCCGATGGCGCCCAGCGGGTCGGCGAACGACAGCCCGGTCTCAAGATTGGTGTCCAGAGTGGACGCGGTAACCGGCAAAGACGCCGCCACCAGCACGTCGTACCGGTCAAACAGCTGGCTCATCTTTTTTTGCAGCACCCCACGGATGCGCATCGCCCTCACGAAGTCCGACGACGGGATCTGCTGGTTGATGTACCCGCCAATCCTGCCCAGGGGATCGGCCAGCCCATCCACTTTGCCGGAATCGATCAGCGACTCAAACGCGGCCGCGCCTTCCACTGAAATCACGATTCCCGCCGCCGTCTCCCACGGCCCTTGGGGAAGCGCCGCCGCTTCGATGCCGGCAACATGCTCGCCCAGCACCGCCCGGGCCTGGGTCAACGATTCGCCGATGGCGGCGGGAACGCTCTTCCACGCGTTGTTCAGCCAGCCCACGCGGATCTGTTTCGGAGAGATGATTCGGGCATCGCTGACTCTCGTCACCGCCGCGCCGGATATTGGAACGCCCGTCGGCCGCCGGTGTCCCCTGCCCGGCGCCGCGTGGATTGCGGTCGCTCGAGTAACGGGGAGTCCCGGCAGCGGCAGTCCGGGATGAAACTCGGCGTCACCCGCGGGCAGCGACGCCGGGTCCAACGGATCGTGCCCGGCGATATAGGCCAGAACAATCGCGCAATCGTCGGCGGTGCGGCCCATCGGCCCGATCTTATCCATCGAATATGACAGCGCCATGGCCCCGTGCCGGCTGACCCGGCCGTAGGTTGGCCGCAGGCCGGAAATGCCGGTAAACGCCGAAGGACAGATAATCGATCCCCAGGTTTCAGTCCCAATGGCAAAGGCCGCCATCGCCGCCGACACGATGGCGGCTGATCCGCTGGACGAGCCGCACGTCCAGCAGCTTTCATTCCACGGATTTTTGGCTGCGCCGCTCACCGACGCCGATGCGAAGCGGTATCCCATGCCGCCGGCCAGCTCGATCATCGCCGACTTTCCCAGCAGCACCGCGCCGGCCTCGCGCAACCGTTTGATCACGGTGGCATCGAAATCAAACTTCTGCCCGCTATACGGACGCGCGCCCCAACTCGTGGGGTATCCCGCAACCGACAGCAAATCTTTGGCCGCGTAAGGGATGCCATGCAGCGGTCCGCGGTATCGTCCCGCCGCAATTTCACTTTCCGCCGCGCGCGCCTGCTCCATCGCCAGTTCCGGCAGCAGCAGCGCATACGCGTTCAATCGCGGTCCCAGGCGCTGGCTGCGATCCAGGTAACCTTGAGTCAGTTCCACCGGAGAAAGCTGCCGCGAGCGTATCTTGCCCGCCAGTTCGCGAATGGGAAGATAAAGATCGCCTTCGCTAAGCATGGTCGGCGCCTTTCTCCACGACAACATGCAGCACGGTGGCAGGCTCGTCGGAATTGATCAGGGGAAAGGCGCGAAAATCGGCAAGCGACGGCTGGCCCTCGCGCAGCAGCCGCTCGATATCAGTTTTCTGTTCGTTGGAAAGCCGGTGACCATGCCGGCGCAGGATGGCCGACATGCGCGCCTCAACCTCGGCGCGATCGTCGGGAGAAAGCGGCTTCGACGGCGGCGACGAAGAAACAGTTTCTTTCCGTGCACTATCAGGAGTGGTAACGGATTTAGCCGGAGCAGCCGCGCCTTCAGTCTGCGCCGCGCCGTGGCCGCCCAACACCGCCGCCGATGCCGCCGCAAGCATGGCGTTGCGCGTAAATTCTCGCCGTGAAATTAGTTTCTTGTCGTCATCCCCCATGCCCATCACCCCGCAGAGCGGCGAGAATAGCGCATGGCACCGCTATCGTCAATGAGACCAAACGGCGAAATCCTGCTGGAGCCTCTGACGAGATTATGCCGGGAATAAATCCTGAATATCAGTTGTCATTCTGACGACACCCGGCTTTATCGGGGTGAGGAAGAATCCCTGCTGTTCAACAAAACTTTCCCTTTGATGGTTTATCAGAAGTTGGTCCCGGTAAGGCTTCCCTTACTTGAAGCTAAAGGGGTCAGTCCGTCAACTTGGGAGAGCGTTTCCGAATAGCGAGGCCAAGAAAAATACCCGCGAAATGCCATGCAATTATGCTTGTCGGGTGCCGCTCCAACCGGTAACCCATGTGTGCGGATCTCTAAGCAGGCACATGCGTTTCGTAAAAGTCCAAGGGCATCAGTCTGACTACGACTGCGTCGAACAACAACAAAAGACCCACACCTGCATTCGCCACAGTAAAGGGTTGAAATTTTGACATACTCTTTCGCCAAGGCCGCTTAATTATCTATACGCCCTCACCGCACTGATCAAGATAACCGGCAAGGCGAGCATACACATGAGTGCAAGACGAACCCACCAACGTGACCAGCCGTTCGACGGAGCTTCGCGCCAGAAGTCTCGATACTGGGAATACTGCGTTCTTGGGGTTTGAAGCATTGGAACATGATGACCTGACTTCCGAAGTACATATCGAATGTGATAATGAGCGACGCCAAACAGAGCAAAAACCGGAAGTGCAACCATAAATCCTACGTCATTCAATGGATTAAATATAGAATTCTTGAATAGTTGCAGTCTACGAGAGTGACAACTAAGCAGGAAAGGTCAAGAACGCCCAGGACAGGCGCTTTAGAAGGTAAAGGCCAAACCGCCGCGCACCGAGC
>JBBSHD010000216.1:0-4563 GCA_038253455.1 Terriglobales bacterium
AAGGTGCAGGGATCGGGCATTCTGCAATTCCTGCACTCCGGCATCGAGCTCACCCTTGAAGACGCGTTGTGGATGATGGTGATTGAGAGCGATAACACCGGCACCAACCTGGTGCTCGACCAGGTCACCATTCCCGCGGTGAACGCGCGCATCACCCGCATGGGTTTAAAAGAAACTTACCTTTATAAGAAGGTCTATAAACCCGCTGAAGGGCCGATGCCCGCCGACCAGAAGAAATTTGGCCTGGGAAAGACCACCGCCCGGGAGATGGAATCGGTGATGGAAAGCATCGAGACCTGCTCCCTGGGCGACAAGAAACTGTGCCACGAGATGATCGAGATCCTCAAAAACCAGCAGTACCACAATATGATTCCGCACTACCTGCTCGGTCTTGATCCCAGCGAAAGCGAATCGCCGGTGGCCGATAAGGTGGGGGCCCTCGATGCATCGCGCAGTGACGTGGGCATTTACTACGGGAAAAGTGGTCCCATCGTGATGAGCATTTACACCTACGAAAATAAGGACCAGAGCTGGAACCCGGAGAACGAAGGGGAAATGCTGGTGGCGCACATGGCGCGGGCGATCGCCCAGGCGTGGTCTGGAAGCGCCCTAAAATAACCATTATCAGCGTTGTTAAATCCTCGTAAAATCGTCAAGATACACGTTTCGCCAGGCCCTGCTGGTGCTCTAATGGATAAAACCCCCTGGGAGGAACTTTATGCGCCGTATTACCAGCTTGTTTCTTTCGATTCTTTCCCTTTCGGCGATTAGTTTTGCACAGGATGCGCCGCGGGATGCAACCACCATTACGGTTCCATCGGGCACCAAAATTCTTCTGACTTTGAAAAGCGCTGTGACCAGCGTCTCGGCCAAGCCGGGCGACGTCATCTACCTGGAGACCGGCTTCCCAGTGGTGCAGGATGGAGTGATGGTCATTCCGGGCGGCACCTATGTGAAGGGCATTGTCGATTCCGCCAAGCGCTCGGGCCGCATCAAGGGCCGCGCGGAAATCCTGCTTCATTTCACCGAATTGATTTACAGCAACGGCTACTCCGTGGCCTTGCCGGGCTCGATGAACGACGCGCCTGGGCTTGAGGACGCGAAGGTGAAGGGCAAGGAAGGCACCATCCAGGCCAACCGCCAGAAGGGCAAGGATGTGGGCAAGATCGCATCCACAGCCGCCGAGGGTGGGCTGATTGGCGGACTTTCCAGCCGTAGCGCGACTGGCGCGGGAATCGGCGGAGGCGTGGGAGCCGCGATTGGCCTGGCCACGGTTTTATTCGGCCGCGGCAATGAAGTTCGTTTCCCCCCAGGCACCCCTCTGGAGATGGTGTTGCAACGTTCGCTGACGCTTGATTCCGGGCGGCTGCCTGGTTCGATACGCTCGCAGAATACTTCCGTGCCGCGCGACTCGAACGCTCCCAAACTGGAGCGCCACGTCTTAAGCCCCGATCCCATTTCGCGGTAGGGCAACCGTAAGCGACGAATGCGGCGAGACCTCTCTCGCCGCATTTTTTGTGTGACTGAAGATTTCAATCAAGTTCTTGCTCCAGCACTGCGGAAAACACCAGCAGGATGACCTTCCTGGATATTGCGGCTGCCCGGCGCACTGTGTTAACTTCCGCAACAACCAGAAGCTGGTTCAGGAGTGCGGCGCATGGCAATTTGGATACTGCTGGCGATCATTGCAATCGTGGTTGTGGCCCTGGTGGTGATGTACAACAACCTGGTGCAGCTTCGCATCCGCGCCGATGGCGCGTGGTCTGACATCGATGTGCAGCTCAAGCGCCGGCATGACCTGATTCCCAACCTGGTGGAAACCGTCAAAGGGTACGCTGGCCACGAGAAGGACACCTTCGAAAACATCGCCAAGTTCCGCTCTATGGCGATGGGCGCGCAGACTCCGGCGGACAAGGCGGTCGCCGAAGGACAGCTCACTACGGCTTTGCGCGGCCTGTTCGCGGTGGCGGAAAATTATCCGCAGTTGCGCGCGTCTGAGCAGTTTCTGTCCCTGCAGAATTCGCTGAAGGAAGTGGAAGAAGCGCTGCAGAACGCCCGCCGGTACTACAACGCGGTGGTGCGCGATTTGAACTCCGCCATGCAGACCTTTCCGGCGGTTCTGGTTGCGGGGATGCTGGGTTTCACTCCCCGCCATTTCTTTGAGATGGAATCCGCCACCGACCGCGATAACCCCCAAGTAAAATTCTGATGCGCCACCAAGCCGCGCCCACGGCGATCAGGCGGCCCCGTATGCGCCGCGCGCCGGCGGTATTTCTCTTATGCGTGTTGTTCACAGCGTTGGCCGCGCCGGCGCAGGTCTCCGGGCCCACCGGCCGCAACTGGCATATCTCCGAGTACGAATCCACGATCACCATCGGCCCTGACGGCGCCGCGCGCGTCCTCGACCGCATTTCGGTGGATTTCGCCGGCTCCTGGCATGGAATCTATCGCACCATCCCCATTATTTATCCGGGACGGGGCGGATCCAACTACAAGCTGCTGCTCAAGATCGACAGCGTCGAGGACGATGACCTGACCTCGCTCAAGTACGAACAGAGCACGTCGGGCGCTTATCTCAAGCTGAAGATTTTTGTGCCCGGCGCCGTGGATACCACCAAAATCGTGCGCATTAATTACTCCATCAAGAATGCGGTGCGCTTTTTTGAAGACCACGCGGAGTTTTACTGGAACGTGACCGGAAACGATTGGCCGGTCCCCATCGATCACGCCAGCGCCACCGTAAATTTTCCCGCGAACACCGCAGGTTCGCTGCGCGCCCAGGCATTCACCGGAGCCTTCGGCGCGACCCTGCACGACGCTACCGCGGAGGTAAAAGGTCCGCAGGCGATCTTCGAGACCACCGCGCCGCTGCTGATGCGCAGCGGGTTGACGGTGGATGTGTACGTACCCCAAGGCTTGCTCCGGCAGCCGTCGGACCTCACCCGAGCAGGCTGGTTTCTCGGCGGAAATCCTTCACTGGCATTGCCCCTGTGGGCGCTGCTGGTGATGTTTATGCTGTGGTGGTGGAAGGGCAAGGATCCGGCGCCCAGCCATTCCGTGGCCCCACTCTATGAGCCGCCCCCCGGCATTACCCCCGCCGAAGCCGGCGCGCTGATGGCCGATAAGGTGGAAGACCGCGACGTCACTTCCATCATTTTTGACCTGGCGGTGCGTGGGTACATTCGCATTGAAGAAAAAGAAGTGCAAGGGCTGTTCTCCAAGCACAAGGACTACAACTTTCACTTGTTAAAGCCGGGGATGCAATGGCCCGAGCTCGCTCCCTACGAGCGGGTCATGCTGGAACATATTTTCTGGGGCGGCGAGATGACTCGCCTGTCAGACCTGCGAAACCGCTTCTATATCGCGGTACCGATGCTGAAGGCTGACATCGTGACCAGCTTGAAGCGCAAGGGCATGTACACCGTCAGCCCGGAATCAGGACATGCCTGGGCAGCGGTTGGCGCCGTGCTGTCAGCCTTGCCGCTGCTGCTGGTCTTCACCGGCCGCCTGGAATGGGGAGTTACCCTGGTGACCCTGGGAAGCGTCCTGATTTCCGCGTTGATCGTGGTGTTGTTCGGCCGCAAGATGTCGGCCAAGAGCCGTGTGGGCCAGGACACCTACACCGCCATCCTGGGGTTTCAGGAATTCATGCGGCGCGTGGATGAAGACCGCATCCGGCGGATGCCTCCCGACACGTTCGAAAAATTTCTGCCCTATGCCATGGCATTGGGCATGGAGCACAACTGGGCGAAGGCATTTGCGGGCATGGCGCAGAAGCCGCCGGGCTGGTACCAGTCGTCCGGCAGCGGGGTCTTCAACTCGTTCGGCTTTATCAATGATCTCGGCCATCTCAGCACCCAGGCCAGCCAGGTCTTCAGCAGCGCGCCGCGTTCCGATTCTTCCGGTTCCGGCTTCAGCAGCGGCGGAGGTTTTAGCGGTGGGGGATTTAGCGGGGGTGGTTTTGGCGGCGGTGGCGGCGGAGCTTTTTAAACAGTCGTCAGGCGCGGAGAATTTCTTGCCAGTAAATATTGTGTCGGGGACCCTAATCGTGTGAGGCACCCGGCGGTTGTGGCCACCCGTCGTACGAACTCTTGGGAGGGAAATGACAAGTGTCAGATAAGACTGATTTGTGCACCGTAAGTTTACGCCTTCAAAATAAGAACTCCCGTCAAAGTTTAATTCACGTCGAGCCCTGGGGTGAGCAGATTCCTTTTCACCTCGGCGAAGCTTACGAAATTATCGCTAGTGGACCCTATGGATATTGCCTGGAAGTGGAACTCGACGAAACTGCGATCACAATTTGTGGTTGGGCTGGTTCAGTTGTTAGTGTACTTAAGAATGGAAGCATATTGATGGAATGCACCGTTCCGGTTCCAACCCTTCCTCGGAAGTGACGCGTTCAGATGAATGACCCCCGCGATTCGGATGCCTTGCGCAGCAATAGAAGAGGCGGGTAACCCAAATCCGGCGGTGGGTTTTGTTCTAATTGGTGTGATCATTAGCCGGGCACTCAATTCGCGTTTACTCGCACCCTCCAAACAACTGTCATCTCGACCGGAGACC
>JBBSHD010000217.1:0-4554 GCA_038253455.1 Terriglobales bacterium
GAACTATCGCTGAATCCGGGATATTCCCACGCCTACGACCGCCTGGCCGACGCCAATTACCGCAGCGGAAATTTCGACGAAGCACAAAGGTTGTTGCAGCGCGCGATCCTGCTGGATTCCACATCCACCGGGCCGTACGTGCTCATGGGCAATGTAATGCTCAAGAAGGGCGACGCCGCACAGGCCACTCGCTACTTGAAAATTGCGGTGAAAATGGATCCCAACAACTTCATCGCTCATCACCTGCTGGGCGAAGCCTATCGTGCCGCCGGAGACAAGCCCAATTCCGAGCGGGAGTTGAAGCAAGCCGAACAGTTGCAGTCGGCCCAGAACCCCAAGTTCGAATAGCTGCCGCGGCGGAGCCACCGGCTTCGCGAATGACAAACCGGCAAAACTTGCCCGATAATTCATCCATGGACATAACCAGCCTGAGCGCCGCGCAAATGGCGGAGCGTATTCGCAACAAAGAATTTTCACCGGTTGCGGTAGTGCGGGCGCACCGGGACCGCATTGAGAAACTAAATCCGCGGCTCAACGCGTTTATCAACCTGCGTCCCCAAGCACTGGCCGAAGCCAGGCTGGCAGAAGACGCGGTCATGCGTGGCGACGCCCTTGGCCCGCTGCACGGAGTTCCCGTCAGCATCAAGAGTGCGATTGCGGTGGCCTTATCGCCGTGGGAAACCGGCACCCGCCTCCGTGCCGGAACGATCGCGGAAAAAGACGCGCCGCTGGTGGCGCGCCTGAAGGCTGCGGGGGCCATCGTGCTGGGCACCACCAACGTTCCTGAAATGCTGATGGCATATGAGAGCGACAACCTTTTGTACGGGCGAAGCAATAATCCCTGGGACGTCGAGCGCACTCCCGGCGGCTCCAGCGGAGGGGAATCGGCGGCGATCGCGGCGTCTATGTCCGCCGGGGGTGTGGGCAGCGACGGTGGCGGCTCGGTGCGCGTGCCCGCCCATTTCTGCGGGATTTGCGGATTGAAACCAACCCCCGGCCGCATTCCCGCCACCGGACACTACCCCGACAGCCTCGGTCCCTTCGCGATGATCGGCGTCGTCGGGCCGATGGCCCGCACCATCGGCGATTTGAAATTGATGTTTGCGGCCATGGCCGGGCCCGATCCCGGTGACACCTCGGCCGCCCCCGTTCCCCTTCGCGCCGTGAGCCCGGGCGACGCGCGCCGCCATACCATCGGATATTTTGAGGAAGAGCCCGGCTTCCCGGTCACGCCGGAAACCAAAGCCGCCGTGCTTAGCGCGGCTAAATCGCTGCAGGCCCGCGGTTATAACGTGGTCCCATTTCGCCCCAGCGTGCTGACTGCAGCGCGCGAATTCTGGTGGACGATGTTTGTGCTCACCGGCGCCCAAGTTATTTCCGGAATGTTTGCCGCGCAGCCCTGCGAAGTGAGTCCCATCATGCAGCAGTTCCTGGCCGCCAGTGAAGGCAATCCTTTAACCAAGGAAAAACTGCTGCAAGCCTGGTTTGGACGCGACCTGCTGCGCCTGCAGTTGAATGTTGAGATGGAGAAAATTCCGGTGCTGCTGACCCCGGCGTGCGCAATCCCGGCCTTCCGCCACGGCGAGCGCGAATGGCAAACCGGAAACCAGAAAATAAACTATCTCGATGCCATGGCCTACACCCAGTGGTTCAACCTGCTGGGCAATCCGGGCGTGGTGGTTCCGGTGGGGAAGTCGCCGGAAGGCTTGCCCATCGGCGTGCAGGTTGTGGGCCGTCCTTACGACGAAGAGCTGGTGCTCCAAGTGGCAGCCGACGTGGAGGAAGACTTCGGGTACCGGCCGCCGCCGCTCAATTAGACCCAGCAACCCTGATCCTCTAAAAATTAAACTTGGCCCCAATCTGCGTCTTGCGTGAGCCGTTCGAGACCGCATCGCGGGCCCGGCCGAACGAGCCGCTGGTGATGGTAGAGCTATCCAAAAAACCATACTGCGAGGTGTTGGTAAGGTTTTGTATTTCAAAGCGAAGCTCGAAATTAGTCCTCTCGGTCAGGCGAACAGTTTTGCCGATTGCCAGATCAGTATTGAAGTCGTTGGGCAAACTGAAAAAATTCCTTCCCAGGTTCCCTAATTGTCCGGGGGGCGGTAGGAAGAACATGGCCCGCTGATTGGCGTCGAAGTAGAAATTGACGCCCGTCCCCGGATCGCGCTGTATATGTCCCATAGTGGGGAAACATTCATTGCAACTGGCCGGCGAAGTAACAACGTTGGTAAAAGTGTTGCCGCCCGAATAGACAGTGAACGGATGTCCTGATTCCCAAATCAGAATGCCTGAAAGGCGCCATCCGCCCGCGACCCGGTCCGCGAGGCCATTCCATGATTGGCCAAACCTCCGCCCTCGCCCGAACGGAAGCTCCCAGACATAGTGACTCTGAAAGACGTGGCGCCGATCGAAGTCGGAGCGGGCGTAGTTCAGCCGGCGGTTGCCAATGCTATAAGGGGTGTCGGATGCCGATTGAGACGCGCCTCTGCGCACCTGGCTGAAAGTGGGGTCGAACGACCGGGTATCCAGGGACTTAGCCCAGGTATAAGCGAATTGAAAGAGCAAGCCTCCGCTGAAGCGGCGTTGCAATTGAACTTCCAAAGCGTGGTAGGTCGAGTAATCATGACTGTCGAGCACGTTAAAAGCGCCCGTGAACTGCGGATAGGCCTGGAAGAAGAACGGGCTGAACCCGTTTAGCGTGATCTGCTGCTTCCCCCCGCGAGTACGCTGCCCTAACGATTGCGCCAGAGCAGCCACCGAGTTCAGGTTCAGCGTGGAGCTGAACAGTCGCCGCACCAACTGTGAGCCGGTCTCGCCTGCCTTTAGCCGGGTGTCACCGGTCAGCAATTGATTGATGAGGACGCTGTCGCCTCCCGCTTTGACGGTGTTGAAGCCATCCAGAAATCCGTTGCTGCTGATGTTCACCTGGTTTGCATCATAGCCGCCGTATAAGTCGCTCCCCTTATGCCCAATGTAGTCAGCTTCCGCCACCATCTTCCAGGGAAGCTCGTGTTGAATTCCAAAACTCCACATATAGGTTTTTGGAGTTTTCAAATCAGGGTCCGCAACGGTAATGCTGCTGGTGGAAAATACCGCGGGCTGGCGCAATGTCTGGGGCGTCACACCGGCGGGCGGCGCAACTGTGGGAGTGCCGTTGCGCAACCGGCCGCCGGCCTGGCCCTGGCTTTGATCGGAGACCTGCAAGGTCATTCCGGGGAGGCCTTGAAAAATACCGGAAGAAAGAGAGAAGGTATTAATTCGATCATAGGCCAGCCGAAAGTTTGCGCGAACCACCGTTTTGCCGCTCTTGTAAGGATCCCAGGCGACGCCCACACTGGGTCCGAAATTTCTCCACTGGTCGCGATAGAGGGGTCCGGGTACCCAGGCCAGAGTATTGCTGGGAGCCGCGCCAAAGACCGCCAGTTGGTCGGGATGCAGGATAGCATTTCTCGTGTTTCTCGGGGAAAGCCTGATCTCCCAGCGCACCCCGTAATCTAAGGTGAGGTTGGGCTTCAGTTTCCACGAATCCTGCACGTAGGAATCGTATTCCGGAAAACGTGAGTCAAAATGCAGCAGGGTCCCGGCCGGGGCATAGGCATTGGCATTGGCCGCGACAAAGCCCTGGGCCACCGTTCCGTATCGCCCCAATAAGTTATTGATGGTGCGCTGGGCCGTGATCTGGTCGAAGGTAGTGTTGATGTCCTTCGGAATCCCGAAGGTTGCGGGATCGACTGTGTTTACCGAGGGGTCGAAATCTATCGTAGGCGAGGCGTCGAGGATGCCAATCGATCCACGAGTGTCGATATGACGGCCATAGCGAAAGTTAATCCCAGTTTTATAGGTATGAGAGGCGCGCGCCAGGCTGAGGTTGTCGGCCAACTGTATGGTGGTTAAAGTGCGTTTGTTGCCTACATAGTTGCGTCGCGGATTGGTTACGTCATTCAGCACGAAGGCCGGATTTGTTGCAAAATTAGGGTCGGGATTAGCAAAATCAAATCCAAAGCGATTCATTCCCGCAATCAGCTCGTTGGTTAAGGTTGCGGTTGGTGTCCAGCGGTAATTAAATGAGAAATTCCTCGGAGTACGCCGCGTATCCACCACCGGCAGCGACTTAGGAAAAGGCGCCAAGCCGCCATTCACTATGTCCGCCACCGTGTTTTGATGACCGTGAGACCATCTTCCGAAGATGGAGTGGTGGGTACTGATCGTATGGTCGATCTTGACTACAAAATCCACCTGGCGCTCGAACTCGTGAGCGGAAAAATTGAACGCGGCCAGGTTGAGCCCGTCTCCGGAGGTGAAATCGTTGGGCAGGGGGGTACGCCCCAACTCCGCCTGCACCGATGGGTCGAGCCCGAAGCCCTGGGGGTCGGAGGCGCCGATATTGAAGCTCCCAAGGCTGACGCCGGGCAACACATTTCCATTGCTATCCACGCTCGCCCCGGGGACCCCCGCGGGCAGGTTTCGTCCTCCCTTGACGTAGCGGAAAATCCCTTTGCGCGCCATGTCGGTGTAAACGATGCTTTGCTGACGCCGGGTGCGCAGAGTATGCAA
>JBBSHD010000218.1:0-4548 GCA_038253455.1 Terriglobales bacterium
CGTACCCAAATCCTAAGTGATAAATCGTTCAGCGTCCAGATTGTCACGGACCGTCCCGGCTGTTCATTTCCGATTATGCCGCGTGGGAGCATCGCCCTCGTTCAAGCCTCGCGCATATTAGACTTCCAAGAACGCAACATGGAGAAACGATCACTCATTTTTTACGGCCTGGCCGCTCTGGTTGTGGCGGGAGCAATTGCCGGGTGGGTTTCGCCGCCGGTGGCATTGATCCTGGGTATCCTCTATGGCCTCACCCTCGCCCTGCCCGCCGGCTTCAATGCCAAAAAAATTACCAGGCTTTTGTTGCAGGGTTCGGTGGTGCTGCTCGGGTTTGGTATGAACCTGCAGCAAGTCATTCATGCCGGGCGCTCGGGATTCATCTACACCGCCGCGGGCATTACATTTTCGCTCGCCCTGGGCCTGGCGTTGGGCCGCATGTTAAGCGTGGGCCGCGTTCCTTCGTTCCTGATCTCGGCCGGCACCGCGATCTGTGGGGGCAGCGCCATCGCCGCCGTCGGCCCCATCGCCGGGGCGTCCGAAGAAGAGATGGCGATCGCGCTGGGCACGGTGTTCATCCTCAATTCCATCGCGCTGATTATTTTCCCTTTGCTGGGCACTGCCCTGGACTTGAGCCAAAACCAATTTGGATTGTGGGCGGCGCTGGCCATCCATGACACCAGCTCGGTGGTGGGCGCGGCCGCCAAATACGGGGCCGGCGCCCTGGCCGTGGGGACGACGGTGAAACTGGCGCGCGCCCTGTGGATTGTGCCGCTGTCGCTGCTGACCGCGGTGGTGTTGAAGAGCAAGGCGAAGATTCAATGGCCCTGGTTCATTCTCTTCTTCTGCCTGGCCGCGGTCGCCCGCACCTACCTCGCCGCTTTGAGCGCGGTCTATCCCGTTCTCGATCGCATGGGCAAGATCGGCCTGACCCTGACCCTGTTTCTGATCGGCGCCGGACTTTCGGTGGCCACCATAAAGAAAGTGGGCTTCCGTCCTTTACTGCAGGGAATCATCCTGTGGGCCATCGTGGCGGCCACCTCGCTGTTCCTCATTCGCTACGGATGGATTTCCATCTGAGCGCGGCCTCGCGGGGACATCAGCATCCGCGCGAACGAGGCACACGCCGTGCCACTATCCAGAATCGCGCCGTGCATTATTCTTGAAGGCGTGAATCATTCGTTGCTGGTAAGCCGCGCGGTCGAATGGCTGCAAAGAAAATATCGCTGCGGCATCGTGCTCTCCGAGCAATATTGCGATACCGGGGAAACTCCCGACGCCATTGGATGGAAAGGGAACTGCCACTCCGTGGTGGTCGAGTGCAAGGCCTCGCGCGCGGATTTTCTCGCCGACCTGAAGAAGTCATGCCGCCGGCAGCCCGACGCCATGGGATGTGAAAGGTTCTACCTCGCGCCCGCCGGCATGATCAGCGCGGCCGAGCTGCCCACCGGATGGGGCCTGCTGGAACTCAAGTCCCGCGAAATTTCGCTCAGTGGCCGGTCGAAGAAAGACTTGCGCAGCCAGGCGGGCTTGTTCAAGGAAATGAACCTGCTGCTGGCTAGCCTGCGGCGGGTGGAAGTCCGCATCGAGCCGCAAAGCATCGCCGGCTTCCTCAAATGGAAGAACCGCCTCGCCGAATACAACGGCGGCAATTATCCCGGCGAGCTGGTCCCGCCGGAAAACGAAGACAACCTCTACCGCCAGTAATCCTTTACTTCAGGTAGCGCTCAAACCAATCCAGCGTGCGCTTGATGGCGTCCACCTGGTTCTCGCGCTTGGCGAAGCCGTGTCCTTCAGCCGGATAGAACTTCGAATCCACTACCGTGCCCTGTTTCTTCAGCAGCGCGATGAGCTGGTCGGTTTCCTCGCGCGGCACCCGCGGATCGTTATCGCCCTGCAGCACCAGCAGCGGCGCCTTGATGCCGCCAACGTACTTGATGGGCGAAGTTTCTTCATAAGCCTTGCGGTCTTTTTCCGGGTCGCCCAGCAGGCTCACGATGTATTGCTGCAGAATGGGATCCGAGCTCTTCATCATGGTGTACCAATCCAGCGGTCCGAAAAGATCGACCGCTGCCGCAAACATTTGCGGATATTTCCCGATGGCCATCAGCGTCGTGTATCCCCCATACGAGCCGCCGGTCACGCCTACTTTTTTCGGATCGGCATATCCGGTGTCCAGCACGAACTTGACCGCCTCCATGTCGTCCTTGAGATCGCCGTTGCCCAGATCCTGGTAGTTGGCTTTCTGAAAATCCACTCCATAGCCGGTGGAACCGCGCGGGTTGGGCGCGATGACGATGTATCCGCGCGACACCAGCGCGTTGATGGTGCGGTTGAAAGAGTCGAAGGTCTGCCCGGTGGGACCGCCGTGGGGGTAGAGTATTGCCGGATGGGTTGCGTCCTTGCTCAGGTTATAAGGCATGTAGAGAAACGCGCTGATGATCTTGCCGTCGAAACTGCTGTAGTGGACGATCTGTGAAGCCGGCAGGCTCTGCGGGTCGAGGCTGGCAATCGCCGTGTGGGTAAGCTGCCGCGCGGAATTGGTCGAGGTGTCGTAGATCCAATAATCATTGGGTGTGCCCGAGCCCACGTGGAACACCAGCACCTGGCGGCCGTCGGGAGAAAAGTGTTGGGGGCCGGAGATTCCATTCACTCCCGGGGGAATGGAAAGCTTGCGCGATCTGAGGGTTTTGCGGTCGCCGAGATAAACATCCTGCCGCCCGTCTTCGTTCAGGGTGTAAGTGAAATGGGTTCCATCGGGGGAAAACGCCTCGGGAGTGGCCTCCCACTGGGTATCAGTGACCCAGCTGATTTTCCGGGTGCTTACGTCGAGCAGTCCGACGTTGGTGAAACCGCCCTTCATGTCCGAGCCCAGCAAAACCTGTTTTCCATCGGGCGCTACCGATCGGCCTTCGTAGATCACTTTTCCGGTATGCGGGGTCAGCTCAGTGGCCGCGCCGCCGCCAACTTCCACCGACCATATGGAGGCATCGGTATTGCCCACGTTTCCACGCGTGGCATAGATGCGGGAGGAATCAGGGCTCCATCCGATGATCGCCCACAAATACTGCCCGTTGGCTTCATGGGTGAGCTTACGCGACTGGCGGGTGTTCCAATCGAGTATGCCAATGTCGTAGGAAGATGAGGCCTGTAACTTGGAATTGAAGGCGACAAATTTGCCGTCGGGCGACCAGTACGGCGATTCCTCGCGCACGTCCGCGGTGTGGGTAAGGTTCACGATCTCGCCGCCATCGCGCGGCACGGCATAGAGGTCCCAGAGCTCGTTGCCGCCCTTGTCCTGGGCAAACACCAGCCAGCGGCTGTCCGGCGACCAGGCTTCCTGCACCTGACGGTCCTCGGAGACGGCGAGCTGCACCGGCCACGCGCCCGAGGCGGCCACCTTCCACAGGTTAGTGCGCCCGGTTAGGTTGGTGCTGAGGGCAATCTCCCGGCCATCCGGCGACCACGCCGCGTCGGAAACATTCTTGGTAAAAAAAAGATCTTCAACCGGCACCGGCCGCGCCTGCGGATTGGCCTTCGAGACAATGGAGTGAGGATCGGTAATCACGCGGTCCGAAGGCCCGGAAACAGCGAGCGCCCCGCAAAGTGAAATTCCCAGCAAAACCGCCAGCGGCAAAATCCTGTGAGTACGCATTGGATGACCACCCTTTTTTGGAAGTGCAGGAAGTGTACATTGAACTTACGGCAGGTTCATCCTGATCATGGGGACAAAAGTCCGCGTCTTATATGAATTGTCATTCCGAGCGCAAGCCGAGGAACCCTTTGTTTCTTGTGCGCAATCCGCGGTTACGTGCCAAGCCGCACATTCAAAGAAACGACGCTCAGGTTTTACGCGTAGCCTGCCTTTGACCCTTGCCGCGGAAGCAAACAATTCCTTCACCAGGACGACAGCACTAATCCCCATTGGCTCGATTTCAGCAAAACCCTGGAAGACTTCCAGGTTCGCCAGTCAGGTCAAAGGCAGGCTGCGCGTGGGGTGAGTCCATTGATTCACGCTGACACTACTACCTTCTTAAAGGAGACAAAGGGTTCCTCGGCTTCCGCTCGGAATGACAACTCTCTAAAGGGATGGCTTCGCTCGGTTTGAGCCGGTAATGACTTTTAGTGGCGCCCGCAAAGCCCGCGCCGCCTCCGCGGCCCTGCGGTCAAAATCACCTTCCCGCAACCGCGATCGCGGATGCCGCACCCCGTACTGAGTTCGCATCTCATCCCAGATGGCCGGGTCTTCCATTCCCAGCACCCAGCCCGATATCCCGGCAAACCTGTCAGCGGCTGCCAACTGAAGTTTTGGCGCCAGGCTGAGCGCATCTTCGTACCAAATCTCAGTCTGTGTCCCGTCGGCTACGTAGGCGAGGTGATGCGACTGGTCAGCCTCATCCCACGCGGCTGCATGCTCGCTGGTTAGCGGCTGTACCGCGGAGAAGGGGACGCCGCGCGCCTTCCACTTCTTGTTGACCGTGCCTTGGTTATCCTGCACAAACGCGGCGGCGCCGGCCGCGGACGGGGACGCAACCGCAGTCCAGCGCTCGC
>JBBSHD010000219.1:0-4527 GCA_038253455.1 Terriglobales bacterium
ATTATTTCATTCGCAAGGGCGCACATCTCACGGTGTACTGCATCCTGGGGCTGCTTTCCTACAACGCGTGGAAGCAGAGCTGGCCGTCGCGCGCTCCGTGGATGTGGCGCTGGGCTCTGCTGGCAGTGCTGACCGTCATCATCGCCGGATCGATGGATGAGTGGCACCAGAGCTATGTGCCGTCGCGAACCGCGTCACCGGTCGATGCGGGAATTGATACCGCAGGCGCCATACTAGGACAGATCGGGATCGCCGTTCTGGCGTTGCGCAAACGAAAAGCGACGGCATAGCCTGAGGCTGTAAAAGTTCGGGTTTCAAATCTAAATAAACTTGCTGGGGCGCTCCGGGATAGGGATATAATCTCTGCCGTCGAAGGAGAAAACAATGCCTCCCAAGCAATCACCCTCGCGCAGCAGCACGGGAAAAACAGGCCAGAGCAGCCAGCCGGCCGCCACCCAGTCCGCAACCAAGGCGGCGCCAACCGCTGAGCAGATCCAGATGCGGGCGTATGAGATCTACGTCGCCGGCGGACACCAGGAAGACATGTCGGAAGAGCACTGGGCGCAAGCCGAAGCCGAGTTGCGCGGCTCGCGCTAGGGATCATTTGTAACCGCCGGCCATCATGAAGCGGGCTTTCGCTTCTCCATGGTGCGCCGACTTGTGTTTCGGTTGGCCCTTGCTCGCTTATCGAAAACCCCTCGTGAAAAATGGGCTCTTCCTCGCTCGATGAAACTGGGATCGTCAGAATGACAACCGTTGGGGGTAGCCGTATTCCCCGGCTGAAACTCGAACCCTACCCGCGCCGCATTTCTTCGAGCAAGGCCGCCAGTCTGGCTCCTGGATGTTCTGACGCCATCAGCATTTCCCCAATGAGAAACGCCTCGTAACCTGCGCTCTTTAACTTTTTAACGTCCGCCGCGGAGTGGATTCCGCTCTCGGCCACACGTAGCGCGCGCTGCGGCAGAAGTGGGGCCAGGCGCTCCCCGCAACCGATATCCACAGTGAAGTTCCTGAGGTTCCGGCTATTCACCCCGATCATCGACTGCGCCAAGCCGGCAGCGACCGCGCGCGCGAGTTCTTCCTCGTTATGGACCTCGCATAGCACGTCGAGTTCCGCATTGCGCGCGCTTTCCGCCAGTATAGCGATGCGCTCGTCTTCATCGGCAGAAAACGCGGCTACGATCAGCAGGATGGCGTCGGCGCCATAAGCCTTGGCTTCCATGATCTGAAAATCGTCTACGATGAAATCTTTTCGCAGGCAGGGCAGGGTGGTGGCAAACGAGGCTTCGTTCAAGTCGGCGAGCGAGCCCAGAAAATATTTTTCTTCGGTGAGAATGCTCAGCGCCGCCGCGCCATTTTCTTCGAGCGCCCGCGCGGTTGCCGCGACTTCGAGTTGAGGACGGATGGCGCCGCGCGATGGGGACGCCCGCTTGAGCTCGGCGATCACCGCCGTCCCCGCCAGCGCCCGGCTTTGCAGGGCACTGCGAAATCCCCGTGGAATATGCTGCTCGGCGCGCGCCGTGAGCGCACCCAGCTGCTGCAGGCTGAGCGCGGCCTTTGATCGCGCCACCCGCTCCCGGGTGACGTCAATGATTTGATCCAGCCGGCTCGCCATGAACCCAAGTATAAATGGCGCAAAAACAGCGAGAATTTCCGGGGGTCAGACGTGGTCCAGAGCCGCGCACCCCGGTTTTTTGTAGAATGAGCATCCGGCTCGCGAGGGCCGCGAATTCGTCAATTATGAAAACTCCGCCCGGAATTCGCATCGTGGCCGTTCTGCAATATGTTGCCGCCTGTTTTTACCTGGTCGCCGCCATCCTGGCCACCAAAATCGTGCTGCGCAAGGAAGCGATAGGGACAGCCATGGTGATGGGCTCCAACCGCCCTGAACAGGTGATGGCCGGCATGCGCGCGTTTGCCATCATCCTGTTTGCCTGGAGCGTGTTCAGCGCCTTCGCCGGCTTTGGCCTGTGGAAGCTGCGGCCCTGGGCGCGCGCGCTGACCATGGTGCAGGCGGTCCTGTGGATGATCCTCGGCCTGGTCATGCTGCTGCCTCCGCGAGGGGCCGCCCATGTCCTGACGGTGGTTCTGGTGGTCTTTTTTACCGCTGTGGAGATCGCCGTAGTGTGGTATTTTGAACGCCCCGACGTGCAAGCAGCTTTCCATCGCCGGGCATTGGAGAAGCGACTGGAGGCAAAATGACCCGGCCTGTTGGAGTGGCCATCGTTGCAATCCTGAACTTCATCGGAGCCTTCTTTCTCACTCTCGGCGCCATTGCTCTGTTCCTGGGCGGAAATATCCTGGGCGCGATGCTCAGCTCGGGAAAGGACCCGCGCATCGCCACCATGCTGGCGGGGATGGGAGCTGCCTTTGGCATGTTCTGCCTGATCATCGCAGCGGGATTGGCGTTCCTCGGGTACGGCAACTGGACGCTCAGGCCGTGGGCGCGCATCGTCACCATCGTGCTGGCGGTCATAGCCCTGGTGGGTGGCTCGCTGACTTTGTTCACGGCGGCGATTCACGTCAACGTGGGCCAACTGGTGGGTGGACTGGTTAAACTCTCGTATCACGCAGTGGTCATCTGGTACTACGTGCAGCCGGAAGTGAAGCGGGCGTTTGGTGCGGGGTAGGCCGCTCCGGCCCTGTGCTAGACTTTTCATGAAGCTTGATCCAGCCGGTCTCCCAGCCAAACCATGATCCTGTCAAGAGAATATGCCGCTTACCTGGCCAGCCAGGTCACCAAAAAACTGGTGAGCGGCGAATTCATTGAAACCGCCGACGTTCCCGGCGTAGCCGCGCGGGTCAATGCCGCCATCGTCGAAGAGTTGAGCCTCGAAGACCGCATCAACGATGAAGTGCGCGCCATCTTGAACCAGTACTCCGACGAAATGCGAAAATCCGGAGCGGAATATCAGGAAATGTTCAAGAAGGTTAAGAACGAGCTGGTGCGCAAGTACAAAGCCATCCTGTAAGACATCAACTAATACTGCTGGTTCGCGATGATTCACCATCGCGGCACAATACCGGGAACTCGTTTCTTATACTCGAGAAATTCTTGCCCAAACCGCCTCTCCAGCTCGCGGTCTTCCTCGCGAATCATCCACCACCCGGTGACCACCGCAAAAACCAGAAAAACATACAACACTGCCAGACCACTCCCGATGGTAAGCGCGGACAGGGTGCAAAGGTGTCCCAGGTAAATGGGATGCCGCACCCTCTCATGCAGCCCTGTCGCCACCAGCCCCGGTTGGGATGGCGCGGGATCGAGCTCCGGCCGGCCGATTAAGCGGGCAAGGTCGAAACTTCTTCCCGCCTGCGAATAAATGAATAGTGAAACCAGCGCCAGCGCGATGGCCGGCAGCAACGCCAGGGGGGTCGCATACAGCCGGAGGTGGCGCCATGGCGCCGTGGCCGCCAGTAATACCAGGATAGCCAGCAGCCAGAACAGCAGAAAGATTTTGTAGGGCGACCGGCGACGCAGGCGCCAGTGCCGGCTGAAGGGATGGATGACCAGCCAGAAGGCAGGGATGGTTGCATACACGGCGGCTATTACCCACGCCACGGCCAGCACCGTCATCTCACGATGGTCTTTGCCGCCGCCATATTTTCGAAGCGGTCGAACACGCGCACCACCACCAGGTGTTCACGGAGGTTGCCCTCGGCGCTCGCGGTGTCGGCTGCGGGCTTCGGCGGCTTGGCGTCAAACTCGTAGCTCTCGCTGAGGGAATCAGACACCAGGCCCACCGGTTCCACGAATTGCCATTCTCCGGCATCGATGGAATACTCGGCGCGCTTCAACGGCGAGAAACTGTCGCGGGCGTGAAAACTGATATGCAGGTGATCGCCGGCGTTGGCGGCGCTCAACCCGTCGATGCGCGGAGGGGTGTTGTCCACTTCGAATCGGGCGCTCTTTTTCTCTCCGGTCAACGTGTCCTGCGGCGAGTGCGAAGGCGCGTCTGACGCTACAATCTTTACGACGTAGCCGCCGTCGGGCAACAGGCTTGAATCCCAGGAATAGAACTTGTCGGTGATCTTATCTTTGAGCAGCTTCCAGCGGGTTTCGCCGTCGCCGCGGTAGTACACCGCGTAGATCAGGTCAGCTTCGTTGTCATCGTGCGCGTTCCAGCGCAGCGCCGTCGATTGGCGATCGCGCTGCGCCGGAAGCGGAATCGATATCCCCAGAACCGGCATGATCGGCGATGAGCTCCCGCCCACCATCACGGTCTCATTCACCGCCTTGATCACGGGAGTAAAACGCGCTCCAGGTTGCACCGTCACGTCCTCCACGAGGGGGGCGACGTTGCGGGACCGGTAGTAAGCGGTAACGCTCTCGATCCTCGCGGGAACGGTTCCCGGGTGCAGGACGGCCTTCCACTGCAGAAATCTCGCCTGCGGCGCCGGGGCAGCTTCGCCGGCTACGACTTTTTTCCACGGGCTCCAGTTGCGGTCGGGGTTCTCCACATTGCCGCTACGCGCGTAAATTTCGTAGGCGCCGCGGCCGCGCGCTTCGAGCTTGCCCCATCGTGA
>JBBSHD010000220.1:0-4526 GCA_038253455.1 Terriglobales bacterium
CCAGCTCTTCAAACTGCGCCGTATCTGGAGTCATTCGCAAACTTTCTTTTCGAAGTATCGTGGAAACAATTCCCGGGGTCCAACTCCCTTTATAAATCACAATGCTATGATTCCGCTTGCGTAAGAGTCGTAACCTTTCGCCAATGCACCTTATTCAATGTCCACCCGCCCTTTGGATCATCTGCCAAGCGGCCGCCTGATGGCCCGCAATACGGTCTGGAACTTTGTGGGCCTGGGGACGCCTTTGCTGGTGGCCCTGGTGGCCATTCCCCGGCTGATTCACGCGCTGGGCGCGGAGCGCTTTGGCTTTCTTCCCCTGGCGTGGACGATCATTGGATACTTCAGCCTGTTCGATATGGGCCTGGGACGGGCGCTGACTAAATTAGTCTCGGAAAAACTTGCGCGGCATGAAGTTGCCGACCTGCCCAGCCTGGTTTGGACGGCGATGGCGCTCATGCTGGTTCTGGGAATTGCCGGAGGCGTGTTCGCCGCCCTGCTCTTTCCCTGGCTGGCGCGCGGAGTGCTCAAGATACCTCCGGGGATGCAGGACGAATCCATCCAGGCCTTCTATATCATCGCCGCATCCATTCCCCTGGTCATTACCACCTCAGGATTTCGCGGCATCCTCGAAGCGTTTCAGCGTTTTGACCTGGTGAACCTGCTGCGCGTTCCCCTGGGGATGATCGCCTACCTGGCGCCATTGATGGTGCTGCCGTTTTCCCATCGCCTGGGCCCCATGATGGCGGCGCTGATGGCCGGGCGGGTGCTGGCGCTGGGGGCGCACGCCTTGCTGTGCCTGCGCGTCATGCCCAGCCTGCGCGAGGGAATGCGCTGGCAGCCGGCGGCGCTGGCGCCGCTGTTGCGCTTCGGAAGCTGGCTGATGGTGTCAAACATCGTGGCGCCGCTGCTGGTCTACATGGACCGTTTTTTTATCGGCAGCCTGGTTTCGCTGACGGCGGTGGCCTACTATGCCACCCCATTCGATCTTTCCAACAAGCTGCTGCTCATTCCGGCGGCGGTGGCGGCCGTCCTCTTCCCGGGCTTTTCCGCCACCATGGTCAGCGACCGGGTGCGTACCGGCCATCTCTTCGACCGCAGCATCAACTATGTTCTGCTAATCATGTTCCCGGTGTCACTGGTGCTGGTGAGCCTCGCCTATCCCGGCATGAAGTTGTGGCTGGGCGCGGAGTTTGCCCGCAACGGGGCCCCGGTGCTGCAGTGGCTGGTGGTGGGCACCTTCGTCAACGCGGTGGCATACATTCCTTACACCCTGGTGCAAGGGGGGGGCCGGCCCGATCTCACGGCCAAGCTGCATCTGGCCGAGCTTCCCGTTTACCTGCTGGTGTTGTGGTGGATGATTCGCAGCCTGGGGATTAACGGGGCGGCCATTGCTTTCACCGGAAGAGTGGTCGTGGACATGCTCATCCTGTTTTACTTTTCGGGAAAAATGTTGCCGGAGGGCAGGGGGCAATTCCGGAAAAGTTCGCTGGTTGGGGCAATGATGCTGCTGGTGTTGGGTCTCTCGGCTGTGCCTTCGTCATTGCCCGCGCAATTGTTGTTTCTGCTGGTGGGGCTGGCGATGTTCGTGGTGTGCAGCTGGTTGTTTATCTTGCAGGCGGAAGAGAAGATCATCATTCGCAAGCTGATGAATGCTGATATGAGAGTGCTGGCTGGTCTTCGGTGATGCCGCGGAAGTACAAAAGAATGCGGCGCATTTCGCCGTAGAAATTGTCATCTCGGCCGGAGACCCCGCGCTTTCGCGAGGCGTAGTGGAGAGGCCTCGGGGTTATTGGTCTTCAATCCTTGAAGTTTCTAACAGCAACGGCAAGAGCAAGAGAAAACGCGAGCTCCTTCGCTCAAACGAGAAGCAAGAGCTCGCTTCAGGATGACAATTCCATAAGGAACGTTCGCTTTTTTAATTTCTCTTATGCAACTGCCTGGGTTTTTCGCGGATTAATCAACGTCAGGGGCAAAAGACGCGGCTTCGCCATCACCCACAATCCTCACCAGGAAAAGGTGTGGGTGGGCGTGTACGTCAGTTGGATTGAGCCGGTTAGATCGCGCGTGGTGGGGCCCAGTACGGGGATGTTCCAGCGCTCGTATTGAAAGCGGCCCAGGAAGTGCCATTGCGGGCGCACGATAAATTCCGCCTGTGCGGATACGTTGGTCTGGGTGCCGCCTTGGGGAATGAAGTCCTTGCTGATCTTGTTGCTGCGAAAACCCAGCTCAATTTTATTTTGCGGAGTAAACCAGTAGGTGCTCCAGCCGGCCATTCCCCTTCCCTGCCGCCCCACCCAACTACCGATGAAATTGCCCTTGTTGAGATACGCGTCATGGTAGTGGTTGTTGAAGTAGATGAACTGGCCTCCAGTACCGGTGTACGAGGGCACGTCGGTGTACACCGATTCCACCCGCAGATCCAGCCGGGGGACTCCCGGCACTCGCGCCAGATAGATGCCGGGGTTCATGGCAGCGCGGCGCGGGGCCGCCAGCGGCGAGGGGTCGTCGTCAGCAAACGCCCCGTTGTAAAGCGTAAGCCAGTTACGCAAGCCTGGAATCCTATAGCGGAAGTCGAAACCCGCGCGGCGGTCTCCGGGATCGAGCCTGAGGTCATTGGTTTGCGACTGGGTACTGCTCAGGCTAATCACGCTGCGCAAAAACGAGCCCAGGGTCAGTGCGCTTCCAACCCCGGCAAACACCGTGGTCTTGGAAAAACCCACTTCGAGATTGGGAGTCAACTGGAAGCTGATTTTCTGGCCGTTGATGAAAGGCCGGGCGGGAAATTGATGGCCGGAAAGCTTGCCCAGGAAGAACTCGCCGCGTATCCATCCCAAATGACTAAGAATGCCGGGCAACTGAAAGGGAGTAATGCGGTTGATGCGGAACATATTGATAGGTTCCGCGTTGTTGCTGAATAGAAAAGGACCGCTTTGCCCGGGGCCCCACCATAGGCTCTGTTTGCCGAAGGAAAACTGGAAGTCGTTCAGGTTCATCGCCACATAGGTATCCAACAGGCGAAAGCTGTTGACCTCCCGTGTGGGGGTGGCGGGCGGCGGAGCATTCACGTCGATAAGGGAAATAAGGGCGCGCACCGGCGGCGAAAATGCTGGCACTGAAGGAGCATGCTGGTATTCCCCGCGCACGTGCAAGGTGAAGCGGCCGACGTCGGCAAAACTGGAAAAGCCGGTGACCACGTTGTTGCCTTCCCAGTAAGGCCGGCCAAAGTCGTTGACCACGGTCTGGCCAAAATGGAAGCTGTCGCGCAGCGGCTTCCCTGAAATGGTGGTGTTGCGGAAGTACACCGATTCCAGCCCGATTGTGTCCGGCTGCACGCCGTCCACACCCGTGACCTCCGGCGCCAACTCATGCTTCAACCGGTCGATGAGCTCGACGACCTGCGCCGGAGGTTCGGAGTCGCCATCCTCGGCAGTCTGTTGCGCCTGCATGAGCTGGCGGGCGCACTCGGACCGCGTCCAGGGCTGCAGCCCCGCGAACTGGATGGGTATGTATCCCAGCGCGGCCAGCTTTTGCAGCGCGGGATAAACCCAGCTATCGAGGGCCAGGTAGCGCGAGCCGCGGGCCCGGTCCTGGTCCTCCTCGGGGTCATGACTGAACGTGCCCATGGCGGCGCCGCCCAGTTCAGGATCGTGGTGCGCGTTGTAAACCTGGCGGCCGATGAAATAGCCCAGCGCGCTGCCCACGATGACGTCGGAAGGAAAGTGGTTTTTCGATGACACCCGAAAAAGGCTGACGGCCGAAGCGGCGCCATAGACCGATGCCTGCGTAAGCCAGCCGGGATACTCGTGGGCGATCACCGATGCCATGGTCCAGCTCAGTAGGGCGTGGTTCGAAGGAAAGGAATTGCCGCCTTGAAAAAATCCAGGAGGCCCGGCCGATAGAGGTCGCCGGCGCTGGGCGGCCAGCTTGAGCACTTCACCCACCACCAGGCTGTCGGCGAGCGCTTCGCCGGTCAACAGGCCGGTTTCCCGCGCATGGTCGTCGTGCTTGATCAGGCCGGTGGCATAAATGCCGGCGGTCAATGCGGCCAGGCCGAAAAGGCCGGCCTTGGAGGCGGTAGTGCTGTGCCGGATGGTCGATGGATTGGCGCCAATCTCCGCCACCGCGTCGGAGTCGGCGTCAGTGCCGATCATGGCGCCGGTGACCGCTCCCAGGGCCGGCAGCCACACCAGATCTTTGGAACGCACGTGCAGGGGGCTGGTCCAAATCGCTTTTTGGTCCTGGGCAAAATACTTGACTAAAACCGCAGGGTTCAGTGAAACCGAGCGGTTCGGATCGGCGCCGAGAGGGGTAGGTGGAGCGTTGGCGCCAGCCTGGGCAGGCCCACCCGCCGGCGGCTGCGGTTCCGGAGCGGAAGGCAGTCCGGCGTCGGGTTCCGGCGGCGCAAAATATTCCTGAAACTTAAGTTGGGCTATGGGGTTAGGGAAAAAATCAGCTTGCGGATGGCTTTCTGCCGATGGCAAATTAAGTTGTGGGGTTTTCTCTTCCAGCCGATATGATTTGGAACC
>JBBSHD010000221.1:0-4506 GCA_038253455.1 Terriglobales bacterium
TCATCATTTCCGCTCCGGCGACCGGCGAAGACATCACTATCGTCTTAGGCGTGAACCAAGAAAACTACGACGCGGCCAAGCATCACATCATTTCCAACGCGTCCTGTACCACCAACTGTTTAGCTCCCATAGCTAAAGTGGTACATGATAGTTTCAATATCCAGTGCGGAACCATGACCACCATCCATTCCTACACCAATGACCAGGTGATTTTAGACACGCCCCACAAAGACCTGCGCCGCGCCCGCGCCGCCGCTTTATCCATGATTCCGACCTCCACCGGAGCGGCCAAGGCCATCAACCTCGTCATCCCCGACCTCAAGGGCAAGCTGGACGGGTTCGCTATGCGCGTTCCCACTCCCAACGTATCGGTGGTTGACCTGGTGGCCTTCGTCGAGAAGAAAACCACGGTGGAAGAAGTCAACGAGAACTTGAAGAAGGCCTCGGAATCGGGACCATTGAAAGGGTACCTGGGGTACGAAACCGAGGAGCTGGTTTCGTGCGACTTCCGCGGAGATGCCCGCTCTTCAATCGTGGACGCTCCCATGACGCGCGTGGTCGCGGGCAACTGCGTCAAAGTAATCGCGTGGTATGACAATGAATGGGGCTACTCCAGCCGGGTGCGTGATCTGATCAATTACATCAACGGCAAAGGTCTGTAAGCTTCGATCCATGGCCAAGTTCACCATCCAGGACCTCGAGTTGGAAAACAAGCGCGTTTTTATGCGCGTGGATTTCAACGTGCCCTTGTCGGAGGATGGCAAGATCACCGACGACACCCGCATTCGTGAGACCCTGCCCACGATCATCTATGCCATGCAAAAAGGGGCCAGGCTGGTGCTGGCTTCGCATCTCGGCCGTCCCAAGGGGAAAGTGAATCTGAAGCTCAGCCTCAAACCGATGGCTGACTTGCTCAGCGGGATGCTGAATCGCGAATTGAAAGACCCCGAAAATGCGGTCAAGGTGCAGTTTGCCGCGGATTCTATCGGCCAGGCCACCGAAGACCAGGCGGCCAAACTGGCGCCGGGACAAATCCTGCTGCTGGAAAATCTCCGCTTCCATCCCGAGGAAGAGGCCAACGACCCGGAATTTTCCAAGGGCCTGGCGAAGCTGGGCGATATTTATGTGAACGACGCGTTCGGCGCCGCCCATCGCGCGCATGCATCCACCGTGGGTATTACAAAGCACATCAAGAAATCCGCGGCCGGGCTGCTCATGCAAAAGGAAATTGAGTACCTGGGCAAGGCGCTGGAAAATCCCGAGCGCCCGTTCGTGGCCGTCATCGGCGGCGCCAAGGTGAGCGACAAGATCGAGGTCATCAGGAACCTTCTTACCAAGGTGGACGTCCTGCTGATCGGGGGCGCCATGGCTTACACGTTTCTCAAAGCCAAAGGCGCGGGCGTGGGCAAATCGCTGGTGGAAGAGGACAAGGTGCCGCTGGCCAAAGACCTGCTGGCCGACGCCGAGGCGCGCAACGTGAGGCTGCTGTTGCCGGTGGACCATGTGATTGCCGCCAAGATTGAAATCATCGCTCCCCGCGAAGTGGTGCTGGCCGAAGACCCGTTCCCCTCCGACCGCATGGGACTCGACATCGGTCCGCGCACCATCGAAGCCTATGCCAGTGAAATTGCGCTGGCGCGCACCATCATCTGGAATGGGCCCATGGGCGTGTTTGAAATGCCGCCCTTCGCCGACGGCACCATGGCCATTGCCAAGGCAGTGGCCGGCAACCGCGAGGCGCTCTCCATTGTTGGCGGAGGCGATTCGGTGGCCGCCGTGCACCAGGCCGGCATCACCGCCAAGATCACCCACATCTCCACCGGCGGGGGGGCCTCCCTCGAATTCCTCGAAGGCAAGAAACTCCCCGGGGTGGAAGCGCTGTCAAACAAGTAGCAGCGTTAAGATGTAGAATCCGCAACGTGGCAATGCCCTCGCACCAGCCTGCCGGCCTTCTTCCATGAGAAAAAAGATCATTGCGGCTAATTGGAAGATGTACAAAACGCCAGCCGAAGCGGAAGCGTTCATGTATGCCTTGCTGCCCCGCATCGATGGCCACGATCGCGATGAGGTAGTGATCTGTCCTGCTTACACCGCCTTGAACGCCGTCGTGGAAGCGGCACGCGGTTCCGCCATCGGGGTGGGCGCGCAAAACATGTTCTGGGAAAAAGAAGGCGCGTACACCGGAGAAATTTCAGCGGGCATGCTGCTGGCGCTGGGGGTAAGCCACGTCATACTCGGCCACTCCGAGCGGCGGACCTATTTTGGCGAAACCGACGAAGCAGTGAACCGCAAGCTCAAGGCGGCGTTGAGCGCCGGATTGCTCCCCATCGTGTGCGTGGGGGAAAAACTCGAGCAACGCGATTCCGGACAAACCAACCACGTCATCGGCGCTCAATGTTGTTGCGCGTTCGATGGAATCGAAGTGCGCAACGGCTCGCCCGCCTTTGCCGTCGCTTACGAGCCCATCTGGGCCATCGGCACCGGAAAGACCGCCACCCCGGAGATGGCGGGCGAAGCCCATGGAGTCATTCGCGAAGAAGCCGCACGCTGCCTGGGGAAGGAAGCTGCCAGCCGGCTTCGCATCCTGTATGGAGGAAGCGTGAAGCCGGAAAACACTGCTTCCCTGATGGCGCAGCCTGATATCGATGGCGCCTTGGTGGGCGGAGCCAGCCTCGATCCGCAGTCGTTTGCGTCGATCGTCCGCTACTAATCACTGGAATGCTTCGCCAATCTGAGGGTCGAAAAATTCGGCGGGTGTCGCTTTTTCCCCTGGTGGCCGCCACCTACTTCATGGTTTCCGGCGGCCCCTACGGACTCGAAGAAATTGTCCGCGGCTCCGGTTACGCAGGCGCGATTCTTATTCTTCTCATCACGCCTGTAATCTGGAGCATACCCACGGCGCTCATGGTGGGCGAGCTTTCCAGCGCGATTCCCGAAGAGGGCGGTTTCTATATCTGGGTGCGGCGCGCCCTCGGCCCCTTCTGGGGATTTCAGGAAGCGTGGCTTTCGATGGCGGCCAGTGTTTTCGACATGGCCATCTATCCCACGCTGTTTGTGGCCTATCTCACCATTCTTTTTCCCAGCCTGGAGGTCGGCGGCCGCGGCCTCGCGATCGGCGTCCTGATGGTAGCCGCTTGCGCGTTGTGGAACCTGGGCGGCTCCCGATCGGTGGGGCGATCCTCCCTGGTGATCGGGGCGGTGCTTCTTTCTCCCTTCGCGGTGATCGTGGTGCTGGGATTACTGAAAACGCCGGCCGCTATCCCGCTGACGCACGCCAGCCATCGCAGCTCCACACTGGTGGTCGGCATTCTGGTCGCGATGTGGAACTACATGGGATGGGACAACGCTTCCACCATTGCCGGTGAGGTGGAAGACCCGCGGCGCACTTACCCCCTGGCCATGGGGATCACCACCGCCGCGGTCGCCGCCGTCTATCTCGTAAGCGTAGCCGCGGCGTGGCACGCTCGCATCGATACGGCAACTTTCGGCGCCGGCGGCTGGGCGGTGGTGGGCCAAGTGCTGGGCGGCAGGTGGCTGGAAACATTGGTGGTCGTTGGAGGATGCGTAAGCACCTTCGGCACTTTTAATTCCCTGGTGATGTCGTATTCGCGCCTGCCGCTGGCGCTCGCCGAAGACAAATTTCTTCCCCGGATGTTTTTGCGGACGACCAGCTCCACCGGCGCGCCCTGGGTTTCCATCCTGGCATGCTCGGTGGCATGGGCGCTCTCGCTGGGGATCGGATTCCGCCGGCTGGTGGAGCTCGATATCCTGCTGTATGGCGCCAGCCTGTTGCTGGAGTTCATCGCTCTCGCAGTCCTGCGAGTCAAAGAACCGGCTCTGCCGCGCCCATTCAAGGTCCCCGGCGGTCTCCCCGTGGCAATTTTGCTGGGAGTGGCCCCGGCCCTGTTGCTGGTTCTCTCGCTGGTGCAGGGCGAGCGCGAGCAATTCGCCGGAATCAACGTGATGGTTTTCGCGCTTGCGCTGGCAATCGGCGGCGCGGTCTATTACTGGGCCTCGATGGCAATGCGCAGCCGCCGCACCGCGTAATCCAAATCGGCGCTCCGCCCGCTGTGAATTCCCGCGTTGGGCTTCAGCTCCGGTGAGACCGGCGGCGGATACAAACCGGGGTGACGTTGCGCGCGAGCCGGCCGGGCCGCGCTGAATATTCATGAGCGGTGCTTTGCTATAATCGAAGTCGCCCTCACCGGATGTGTCCATTGGAACGCGGAAGTGGTGGAATTGGCAGACACACCATCTTGAGGGGGTGGCGCCCAAAAGGCATAGGGGTTCAAGTCCCCTCTTCCGCACCATTTCAGCTATATATAAGGTCTCATTTCAGCAAGACCGGCCACCGGGGCTAGCTCTTTAATTGTCCCCAGGCGATATTTTGGGAAAGAAGCGCAAGAGCGGGATTTGCTCCCGGCTCTAAATCCGCGCGATTGGGTAAAGAATAGATGGCCGTTATTTTGATCACGCTGGTGCACGTAATCGTTTGTATCCTCCTCA
>JBBSHD010000222.1:0-4496 GCA_038253455.1 Terriglobales bacterium
CCTTCAGCGGTGCGGTTAAAGGTGACTCCCATGCGATCGAGCAGGTCGATGATGCCGGGGGCGGCCTCGCACATATCGCGCACCAGGCTCTGGTTGGCGAGAAAGTCGCCGCCGTAAATGGTGTCATCCACGTGTTTCCAAACGGAGTCGCCTTCACCCTTAAGGTTTTTGGCGGCGTTGATTCCGCCCTGGGCGCAGACTGAGTGGGAGCGCTTTACGGGCACCACGGAAAACAGGTCAACGTTTCCGCCGGCTTCCGCGATCTTGATGACCGCGGAGAGTCCCGCGAGGCCTCCGCCCACCACGACGATTCTTGGACTTTTTGCCATTGATTATTGATTCGCCGGGTACAAGAGCTAAACGTTTATTCCTGCG
Organism: Terriglobales bacterium; assembly: GCA_038253455.1. GTDB lineage: Bacteria > Acidobacteriota > Terriglobia > Terriglobales > Acidobacteriaceae > JBBQWT01. Next base: position 376 of record JBBSHD010000222.1, read on the forward strand.
GCGGGGGTACTTCGCCTTTCTGAATCTGGTAGGCGCCCTGGGGATCTGTGCGCTGCAAAGGATACTTGCGGAACCCTCTGACGCTAATCACACCCAGCGCGCTCAAAAGCAAAAATAATCCCATGCATACCACCAGAAATTTCTGCCGCGCTCGCTCGCCAACGGTAATGCCCCACTTGGCTGCGAAAAGCCACAGGCCATAAGCAAAGTGCCACGAGGCGCTGATAATGCCGACAAAATAAAATGCCAGCAATAATGGATCGAACAACTGGACCTGCACCTTGCCAAACGAAGCTCCCGGACTGTGCGCCAGTCCGACTCCGATGAAGCGCAAGGTGTACGTATGCCAGATGATGTAGAAGAAGGCAATTCCGCCGGTCCAGCGCTGCGCGGTGTACATCCAATTTCCCTGCCAGGGGTAAGAGGTGACATTGGAATCGCCGCGATACCAGATATAGAAGCCGTATAAGGCATGAAATGCGATGGGGATCCAGATGCCGAAGAGCTCAAGCGAAAACACGAAAGGCAGCCCGTTGAGAAACTCAACTGTGCCAGAGTAGGCGGTGGGCCCCTTCATCGCGGTGACGTTGCTGACGAGATGCTCGATGAGAAAAGCGCCGATAGGGACGATCCCGCTTAAAGAATGCAGACGCCGCAGCAAAAAAGAGTTGCCTTCCCCGGCTCGAATCGGCGCCACACCCCGCAACAGGGAAGCTGCTGGATCAAATGATGGAGAGGACTTGGCGGCAGCGGGGGTAACCGGCGATGACATGTAGGGGCTTCGATTCCTATCGCGCTGGATTCAAAAGGGCAGCAAGTAATGATCTTTTTGCACTATGTCCGAGGTCAATTCAGGCAAATAAATCCTAACATCTTTCCCGGGAAAGGCGGGCGTCTTCAAGCGGGACGGTTTCGTTTCGCGGCGCCGGGCGGTGCTCGGGCCGGTTGCGCACTGCTACAATGCTGACCGTAAGCTGCGCGTGCATTTGGCACGCCGGAAAAGATAGCCTCGCTTGATTTTTCAACCTTCTGCTTAACACCTGGGAAACCGCATGCTGGTGTTCTGGATCGTATTCAACGTCTTCGTCGCCGCAGCCTTGATTCTGGATTTGGCGGTGCTCCGCAAAGACACGCGGCCTGTTTCGACGCGCGGGGCCCTCATCATCACCGGAATCTGGGTATTGCTGGCGGCCGCATTTGCGGCGATGCTCTTTTTCTGGCGCGGTCCGCAGGCGGCCTTGGAATTCTCCACCGGGTATGTGGTGGAGGAAGCTTTAAGCATCGATAACCTTTTTGTGTTTCTGTTCTTTTTTTCTTATTTCAAAGTCAAAGCAGAGTTTCAGAGAAAAGTGCTCTTCTGGGGGATTTTCGGAGCGCTGGTGATGCGCGGTCTTTTCATCTTGCTGGGCGTGACCTTGATCAATCGGTTCCACTGGATCACATACGTATTCGGCGTCTTTCTGGTCTATACCGGCGCGATGCTGCTGAAGAAGGAAGATAAAGAGGAAGAACCTGAAAAACGATGGATGATGCGGCAAATCAGGCGTTTTTTGCCGATTTCTGATCAATTTGACGGCGGAAAATTCTTTGTGCGCCAGGCGGGGCAGGAACGCGGCCGCCTCATGATCACGCCTCTGTTTGTAGTGCTTATCATGCTGGAAGCCACCGACGTATTATTCGCTACCGATTCAGTCCCGGCCGTACTGGCCATTACGCGCGATCCGTTTATTGTGTACACGTCAAACGTCTTCGCCATCCTCGGCCTTCGTTCGCTTTACTTCGCGCTGGCGGGAATGATGACGCTGTTTCACTACCTTAATTACGGCCTGGCAGCCATTCTCATTTTTATTGGTATCAAGATGGTGGTGGCGGATTTCTTTCCCATTTCAACCCTCGTGTCACTGGGAACGATTGCTTTGATTCTTGGCATTGCCATTGGCGCTTCGATGGTGTTTCCTCAGGAACCCAAAGCCGCGGTAACCCAGCCTTAGGTCCGGGGCTCGGTGGGCAGCCCACAAATTGGTGCACCGAGATCAGCTTCGCTGATCAGGCGAACGATTTCAATTCCCAGCCACTGCATTTTCCAGGGTGAGAGGTACTGCTGACACCCTTCAAAGAGCTGGCTTTCCTCCCGCCGAATATGGGCGGAAAGTAACTTTCCCAAGTCCAAAAGTTCAGCGGGTTGTAGCTGGTTCTGGCTGGCCCGCAGAAGCAGATCACGCAGCGCGGCGCGTTCAACACTCAGCTCGCCAACCATCGCGGCCAGTTCCGGCTGTTCACGCGCGGCAGCGAATACGACGTCCTCTTCGATCTCGAAGTGGCGTTGCAACATCTTCTCAAAGTGGTTGCGGAATTCGCTTTGCCACAATGCGCCATCAAAGGATCCGGATTTTGCGGCGTGCGCCATCCGCACGCACAAAGCGAGGGTCGCGTGGTGCTGTCGCGAGAGCGGGATTAGATTTGGGTCACGAAGCATTGAGGTGCGGCATCATTCCACCTGCATGCGACCATTTTAATGGTAGCCTTACACAATCGGTTGCGTCGAAGATTTATCGCTTCGGCCTGACCAGACTAAGGTTTCCAAGCCTTATTCCACTACCTCGGAGAGCTCATGGTTGCTACCGGCGAGATAATCCGCATGATGAACTATGCGGACGATATCACGACTACCCTGCGGCGAATTGTCGCGAATTTTCCTTTCATGACGGCGGAAGAAAAGAAACGGCTGGCGGACTACATGCGCAAGGCTGATCCGTCGCTGTTAAACGTGCTCGAACGCCTGGACAAAGGCGAGTAATGGCGGAGATCCGCACGATATCGGTGATTGGGGCGGGAATCATGGGGCGCGGCATCGCCCATGCCGCCGCCTGGGGCGGTTATCGAACCATCCTGGAAGACGTGCTTCCGGCCAGTCTTCGCGCCGCCCAATCAGACATCCGCTCAAATCTCACCAAGGCGGTGGAACTAGGTAAATCGAGCAAGAGCGACGCGGATGCGGCATTCGATCGCATTGAATATGCAACCGGAGTGGAGGAGGCGGCGCGGGCCGCTGACCTGGTGATCGAAGCGGTTCCAGAAGAGATAGAATCGAAAATTGAGGTGTTCACCCTTCTCGATAAGGTCTGCCGGCCAGGAACAATTCTGGCATCGAATACTTCCTCGCTGAGCATCACCGAAATATCATCGGTTACCTACCGCGCCCAAAATTGCCTGGGTATGCACTTCTTTAATCCTGTGCACAAGATGAAGTTACTTGAAGTGGTGCGGGGCCTTGAAACCAGTGAGGAGTCTATTGCGGCCGCAGTCGAAGTCGGCACTCGCATGGGCAAGGAAGTTGTGGTCATCAAAGAGGCGCCGGGCTTTATCACCAGCCGCATCAACGCCATGATTGGCAACGAGGCTTTTTATATGCTGCAGGAAGGCATCGCCTCGGCTGAAGACATTGATAAATCCTTGAAGCTGGGGTTAAACCATCCCATGGGCCCATTCGAGATGGTTGACCTGGTGGGATTGGACACGCGGCTGCACATTCTGGAATACCTTCACAAGACACTGGGTGAAAAATTTCGTCCATCCCCGTTGCTTGTGCAGTATGTGAAGGCGGGACGCCTGGGACGAAAATCGGGGCGGGGTATCTTCGATTACCCTGACCAAAAGCTCAAGAGCGCGTCTAAAAACACTAGTAATCCTTAGCTGTTTCCGATAGGAAGATACAGCGACTGCCATTCCCGAGGAATGGCGCGCACGTTGCCAGGACATTCTATGGGCATGTTTCTCGACGGTTTCGTGCAGACGGTCCGTACCCTATGGGCACATAAACTCCGCTGGTTTCTTACCATGTTCGGGATTGCGTGGGGAGTGGGTTCCTTACTTCTGCTGGTGGGCCTGGGTGAAGGCTTTCGTTCAGGGAACCGTAAACAACTGGCCCAGTTGGGGGAAGACGTGATGTTCTTATTTCCTGGACGGGCGCCGGCTATTGCCGGCAACTACACCTCGATGCGACCGTATTTTTTGACCGAAGGTGATTACCAAGCGGTGCGCGACGAGGCGCGGAGCGTAAGAAACATTGCGCCGGTGCTGGTGCGGGGAGACTTGAAATCGCAAAGCGAATACGAGACTTC
>JBBSHD010000223.1:0-4482 GCA_038253455.1 Terriglobales bacterium
CCCGCTCCCGCGCGCAACGCCGCCATGGCGGCCATGGCCGGCGCGCCGGCCTTTCCCCGGGCGCCGCCGATGACCAGCACGTGTCCATACGAGCCCTTATTGCTGTCAGGATTGCGGGCCTGCAGCGCCCGTGCAAAGTCGGGCGGGGTAATCACTTCCAATTCACTGGGAATGGTTGCCAGCGCAGCCGGAGCAATGCCGATGGCGGCCACCGCCAAGGGCCCCCGGGTGAGGCTGGCGAAGACATGCGCCGGCCGGGGAGCGGTAAACGTAATGACGGCGTCGGCGCGGGCCGCGTCTTCCGAACACTTAACCTGGTCGGCGTCAGTGCCGGAAGGAACGTCGAGCGCCACCACGATGCCGTCGTACTGGTTGATCTTCTCCATGGCGGAAAGGTAAGCGCCCCGTACCGGCGGCTTGAAACCGCTGCCCAGCACCGCATCAATCACCAGGTCCGCCGTGAGATCAAAATCGGAAGAGGCATCGAAGACTTCAACTTCTTTGCCGGCTTCCTGCAGCCGTTGCGCGGCGATCCTGCCGTCGCCGCCGTTGTTGCCTTTTCCGCATACCACCTGGATGTGATGGGCCTCGGGAAATTCTTCCAGCACGAAGCGCGCGACGGCTGCGCCCGCGTTATCCATCAGCGGAAGATTCTGTTCGATGCCCACGCGATCAACTTCACGCATCTGGGCGGTGGTCAGGACTTTCATCCGTTCGATTCTTTCATATCGCGGAAGGCGGCAGCAGAAACATCGAGTTTAAGCGGATCTCTACGACCGACGAAATCAGGCCCTGGAAAAACGCCCCTTCGACTAGATTTTGCAGGAGTTTGTCCGGCCTTAATTTTTTGATGTTCAACCCTCAGCGGAAACGTGATTGGATGAACCATCACTGGGAAAATTTGTGGCACAGTAGGGGTTCTTCCTCACCCCCGATAAGGCCGGGGGATCGTCAGAATGACAACTGATAATTTAAATTTCTTCACGGGCGGGAAATTGTCCGGCCTTCCAGCCGAAATCATGGCCACCAAAAACAAAACCCGCCGTGTCCGGCGGGTTTTGTTGAAGCTGCGCGATCAGTTATTCCTTCTGCATCCGGCCGCCACCCAGTGCCTGCACTTTGCTGTGGTTCTTGCCATAGCCGAAATAGATGGCCATTCCCAGGATCAGCCATAGGATCATTCTGATCCACGTAGCCAGCGGGAGGGCCGCCATCAGCAGGAATGACACGAACATTCCCATGGCGGGAACGAACGGCACCCACGGGGTTTTGAAAGGCCGCTTCAGGTCAGGGCGCTTCACTCTGAGGATCCAGATACCGGCGCACACGATTACAAAAGCCATCAGCGTTCCGATGCTGACCAGCTCTCCCAGGATATTGATGGGAATCAAGGCCGCGAAGAAAGCCACGAAAATTCCCACCACAATCGAAGACTTCCACGGTGTGCGGAATTTGGGGTGCACTTCGCCCGCCCATTTGGGCAGCAGGCCGTCGCGTGACATCGAGTAGAAGACACGTGATTGCCCCAGCAACATGACCAGCATCACGGTGCTGAGACCGGCGATGGCGCCGGCATTCACCAGGTACGTGCCCCACTGGATGCCGATCAGATGCATCGCCAGCGACACCGGCGCGGAGACGTTCAACGCGTGGTAGGGCACCACGCCGGTGAGCAAGCCTGATACCAGGATGTAGAGCACGGTGCAGATTCCCAGCGAGCCCAGGATGCCGATGGGCATGTCCCGCTGCGGATTTTTGGCTTCTTGCGCCGCGGTGGACACCGCGTCAAAGCCGATATAAGCGAAGAAGACGACTGCCGCGCCGCGAGCGATCCCCGACATGCCGAATTGCCCGAACTCTCCCAGGTTGGGTGGAATAAACGGGTGCCAGTTAGCGGCCGCTTCCGACGGATGCTTGAGGACGTAGGCGGTGGCGACGGCGATGAAGATCAGCACCGCGCCCAGTTTGACGAACACGATTGCCGAATTGAGGTTGGCGGATTCCTTGATGCCGACCACCAGCACGATGGTCACCACGATAATGCCGATGAAGGCGACCAGGTTGAACACGGCAGTGGTGGTGGGCAGGCTGCCGGCGGCGATATTGTTCTTGGTCAGGATCTCTTGAATGGTAAGCAGCGGCACCCAGCGGTCGTGATATTGCACCAGGACCGTTCCCGGGGTGTCAGTAAGAGCCGGCGGCAGCGTGATCCCCAGGTCTTGCAGAAAGCTGACCACCGTGCCGCTCCATCCCGATGCCACGGTAGCGGCGCCGAATGCGTATTCGAGAATCAGGTCCCAGCCAATGATCCAGGCAAAGATCTCGCCCAGGGTGGCATACCCGTAAGTGTAGGCGGAGCCGGCAATGGGGATGAGGGCGGCAAACTCGGCATAACACAGCCCGGCAAAAGCGCAGGCCACGCCCGCCAGAATGTAGGAAAGGACGATGGCCGGCCCCGCGTATTTGGCGGCGGCGGCGCCGGTGAGCACGAAAATTCCCGCTCCGATAATGGCCCCGATTCCCAGGGTGATCAGGTTGACCGGTCCGAGAGCGCGTTTAAGGCTGTGCTCCCCGGTCTCCTCTGCTTCCGACATCAGCACGTTGAGCGGCTTCACCGCCAAGAGATTCGCCATCTTGTGAATGTCTCCTTAATCTATTTCAGGGCTGTTTGATATTACTCCTGGTTATTCAATCGGCAGCTTCGCCGGGCGCCACGTTGCCGCGCAATTTCCATAAGAAGTACACCGGGATTCCCAGTAGAACGATGATCAGGCCCGGCCACGTGTACTGCGGTTTGTAGCGCAGCAGTACGACATCAATATACACGGCCATCAGGATATACACAGCCGGCAGCACGGGATAGCCGAACGCGCGATAGGGGCGTTCCGCGTCGGGCCGGCGGAAGCGCAGGACGAACAGGCCGGCGATGGTCATGATGTAGAAAACCAGCACGGCGAAAATAATGTAGTCGAGCAGCTGGTTGTAAGAGCCCGAGATCGAGAGCAGGCAGATCCACGCGCCCTGCCACGCCAGGGAAACCATCGGCGTCTTATAAACGCTGTGCAGCTTTCCCGCCGACTTGAAAAATAATCCGTCGCGCGCCATCACGTAGTAAACCCGGGCGCCGGCCAGGATCAATCCGTTGCAGCATCCGAAGGTCGAAAGCATGATGGCGATGGCCATCAGCCCCGCGCCAGTGGCGCCAAACATCTGAAACATCACCGCGGTGGCCACGCGGTCTTCAGAGGCGTATTGGATGCCGCGCTCCAGCACGGTCTGTCCCTGGGGAGAGCCGTACAAAGGCAGCACAGCGAGGTAAACGAAGTTTACGGCGATATACAGCAGGATGACGATTCCGGTGCCCAGTGCCAGCGACAGTGGCAGGTTGCGGCGCGGATTTTGCACTTCCCCGGCGGTGAAGGTCACGTTGTTCCAGGCGTCCGCCGAAAACAGCGACCCTACTTGCGCTACCGCCACCACCGCGAACACTCCCAGCATGGCCAGGCTGCCGGTAGTTCCCTGCGGCACCGGATGCAGGGTATTAAGTTGTGAGTTATGCCAGAAGTCGCCGAAATTGGCGGCGATGGCCTGCGCGTTGTGACCCACGAACGCGCCCACCACGATCAAGCCCAGCAGCGCTGCGGTCTTGGCGATGGTGAACACGTTCTGCACCATCGCTCCGGTCTTGATGCCGAAGACGTTCAGCACGGTGAGAAAAATCACCACCGCGATGCCGGTCAGGTTCTGGGTGTTGAGACCGACGTTGGTCAATCCGAATATGGGGGGACCATGCCATATCCAGTTGGTGGCCGAGACCGATTTGACGAAGAACCCGAGGAATTTGCCGAAAGCCACGCCCACCGCGGCGATGGTGCCGGTCTGGATGACGAGAAAAAGCGTCCAGCCATAAAGAAATCCCCACAACGGGCCCAGCGATTCGCGCAGGTAAACATACTGGCCGCCGGCTTTGGGCATCATGGCGGCGAGTTCCCCGTAGGAAAGCGCGCCAATGATGGTCATGATGCCGGTGACCAGCCAGGCGGCGATGAGCAGCGCCGGAGATTCGGTGAGCCGCGCGATGTCGGCGGAGACGATGAAGACCCCGGAGCCGATCATCGACCCCATGACCAGGGTGGTGGCGCTGGTCAGGCCAAGGCCCTTGATCATTCCCTGGTTTTCAACCGCGGTTTCGGTGGTCGGGTTAGTCATGTGCCAGTCAGTTTTACCTTACGGCGCTAATTTAAGATACGCAAAAACGATTCAGCAGCCCGGGCCGGGTCATCGCGCAACGCCGCAATCACCGCAACCGCGTCGGCGCCGAAATCGATGATCGAGCGGCAATTTTCCACGGTGATGCCGCCGATGGCGACCAGTGGCTTGTCAGTAAGGGAGCGAGCCTGGCGCAAGCCGGTCAATCCCACCACGGGTTCAGGATCGGCCTTGCTGCTGGTAGCAAAGATGGGCCCAAAGGCAATGTAATCC
>JBBSHD010000224.1:0-4468 GCA_038253455.1 Terriglobales bacterium
AGAAAAACGGCCCCGTCCTGCTCAGTAATTAGGGCGGGCACGGAATTCTTCGCACCGTGTCAGGGAAATTGAGAGTCCTTGTGCCATGAGCAATCTTTCCGCCGAACCCATTCACCGTTTCAGCGCCCGGGCTTCGGCGTATGCGGCCTGCCGCCCGGGATATCCCGAGGCGGTCTTTCAGTTCATGTCCGCCGAGCTGGGTCTGAATTCCAATTCATCAATTGCGGATATTGGCGCGGGAACCGGAATCCTGGCGCGGCAGTTTCTCGATCGGGGAAACCCGGTGTGGTGCGTTGAACCCAACCCGAGCATGCGGGAATATGCCCAGGCATTGCTTTCCACCTACCCGCGATGCGAGGTGACGGAAGGCGCCGCGGAAGCCACCGGACTGCCGCCCGGCCATTTTGATTTCGTTGTCGCCGGCCAGGCTTTTCACTGGTTCAAGCTGGACGAGACCCGCGCCGAGTTCGCGCGCATCGCCCGGTCCGATGGCTGGATCGTGCTGATCTGGAACCAGCGCGCGCCGCAGGAACCGGGTTTTCTATCGGCCTATGAAGGCGTGCTGGAAAAGTTCAACATCGATTACAAGACGATCAAGGCGCAAAGCAACGAGCAGCGCGCGCGCGTATTTTTTGCCGGCGAATTTCAGCGGCGAATCTTCCCCAATAACGTGAGCTGGGACTTTGAACACGTCTCCGGTTACCTGTTTTCCGCATCGTATATGCCACTCCCCGGCGTCCCGGAAGCCAAAGAAGTGCTGGCGGAGTTACGGAAGATATTCGACCAGCACCAGCAGGACGGAAACATCCAGTTCACCTTTGCCACCGAAGTCATCTGGGGCCGGCCCTAGCCGCAAGCAGCATCCTCTGAAATCTCGCTTCCACGTTACTATTAAGGACGCCAACGCCAGATTGGGGTTTCGCCCCTGCCTGGCGTCGCAACTGAAGCGCCATGCCAGACCAGCCACTCACGATCCTGTGCCTCGCCAGCTACTTCAAAGGGCAGGAATTTCTGCGCGAGTGCAAGCGCCAGGGATGCCGCGTTTTTCTGCTCACCTCCTATAGCCTCGAAGACGCTAAATGGCCGCACGAGAGTGTGGACGATTTCTTTTACATGCCCGACGTCGATTCCAAGTGGAACCGGGAGCACACCATCCTGGGCGTAAGCCACCTGGCGCGCACCCAGAAGATCGATCGCATCGTGCCGCTCGACGATTTCGACCTGGAAACCGCCGCGGCCCTGCGCGAGCACCTGCGCATCCCCGGCATGGGCGAGACCACTACGCGATATTTCCGTGACAAACTGGCCATGCGCGCGCGGGCGCGCGACGCGGGAATCCTGGCGCCTGATTTCGTACACGTCCTGAACGATGACGCCATACGGGAATTCATAAGACGCGTTTCCGCGCCCTGGGTGGTGAAACCGCGGTCGCTGGCAGGTTCCATCGGCATCCAAAAAATCGCCGGCGAAGCGGAGCTATCGGAGGCGCTGGAGAAATTAGGCGACCGGCGATCTTTCTTCCTGCTGGAACAATTTATTTCCGGCGACATCTATCACGTGGATACGATCGTGCACCGCGGCCAGTTGCTCTTCTCCAATGCCAGCCGCTACGGCGTCCCTCCCATGGAGGTGACCCAGGGCGGAGGCGTGTTCACGACCCGAACCCTGCCGCGCGATTCGGAAACTTCCCGCGAGCTGGGGCGGCTGAACTGGAAGACGTTGCAGGAATTTGGATTGATGTGGGGCGTCTCCCATTCGGAGTTCATCCATTCGCATGCCGATGGCAGGTACTATTTTCTTGAAACCTCGGCGCGGGTGGGCGGCGCCAACATAGCGGAGCTGCTGGAAGCGGCCAGCGGAATTAATCTCTGGGCGGAATGGGCCAAGGTTGAAATTGCGGGACATGATGGCGCCTATTCGACGCCCCAGCCACGCAACGACTATGCGGGACTGCTGGTGTCGCTGGCCCGGCAGGAGTCTCCCGACACCGCGCAATTCAATGATCCCGAAGTGGTCTGGCGCATGAAACTGCCCTGGCATATCGGACTGATCATCAAGTCCGATGACCCGAGCCGGGTGGAGGATTTGCTGAACCAGTATGTGGCGAAAGTTCGCGCCGAGGTAATGACGTCACAACCGGCGCCGGACAAGCCCACTCACTAAGTCTGGTGCCTGGCAGCCCCCCAACGGGATGTCATTCTGACGACCCCCGGCTTTATCGGGGTGAGCTAAGCCGATGGTTCATCTCCGCCGAATACTGACAACCGTGCGATTTCGGTCGAGCGTGGCGCCTGATCCGTAGCGGAGAACCGAAAAAGACCCCGAGGGAAATATTTGTCTAACAGTAGGGGTCCTTCCTCACCCCGATAAAGCCGGGGTCGTCAGGATGACACGGTTGAGGGGGTTTCAACTCCCAGCGGTCGGCGGGGCAACGCGGTCAAGTTTCTGAACTCAATCCACTTCTCGTCACCGCGAGCGGCATTACTTGCTCACAAATCCAGCGACCGCGTCGAGAAACATCCGGGGCTGATCCACAAACGTCATGTGACCGCTTTTCGGCAGAATCACAATCTGCGAGCCGGCGATCTTCTCGTGCATTTCCTGTGACATTTTAGGATCGCTCTCATCGTGGTCGCCCGCGATCAGGAGCGTCGGCACTTTGATCTGGCTGAGACGATCAAGGTATTCGACCTCGGCCAGGTTGCCGTCAATGACAAACTCGCCGTGCGAACCCCACATCTCGCGATATACATCCCAGGCGGTGCCGGTGTTGTCGCCTTGGGGATCGTAATTCGGGTCAGGATGGTTCCGATAAATGTAGGGGAAGTAGCCGCTGCCCCAGGCCAGGGTCGCGTACTCATCGGGATAGCGCCCGTGGCGCCACGCCGGACCTTTGTCGAACAAGCCCGCCGCTTCCAGCTCATCGAGGCGCTTGCGGTCCGCGGGATCCATTTCGGATTTCATTTTGGCCAGCGCCTGGTTAATCTCTTTAGTGCTGGCGAAGGTACCCGCCAGAATCAAGTGGGAAAGGTTTTTTTGATACTTCAGCGCATAGGCCTGGGCCAGCACGCCGCCGAACGAGTGTCCCATCAGGCTTACCTTGCCCAGCCCCAGCGCCTGGCGCACCGCCTCCACGTCTTCCACCATGTTGGCCACGGTGTATTGCTTTGCATCTTCAAGCTTCGCGGACCTGCCCGAGCCGCGTTCGTCAATGAAGATCAGGCGGCTGGTGCGCATCAGTGGGAGCAAATGCGGCAGGAAGTAAGAGTGCGACGCGCCGGGGCCGCCGTGAACGATCATCAACGGAGCGCCTCGGCCCATAACGGTGTAATAAATGAGCGCCCCGTGGCTATCCACATAGCCTTCCTGCACCGGATAGACGGGTGACGCGGTGGCGGATTTCCGCGGAGCCGCCTGGGAGGAAGGCAGTGAACACATCATGGCGAGGAGAATCAGTGCGGTGCAGTGAGCAGGGTTGCGCATGGCCGGGATTTTATCACCAGCACGGCGCGCACGCGGGCGCACGGCGGCGTGGTAGCCTTTCTTCATCCCTATGACCCACTCGCCTTTTGACCTGCGCGCCGCCGCCCATCAAACCATGCTGGACCGGAACTTTCAGCCGGACTTTTCTCCCGAAGTTGACGCACAAGTGGCCGGCATCAAAGCCCATCCTCCCGACGCTATGAGCGCCGCCGGGCAAGGGGGAACTGCGGTGCGCGATATGCGCCAGTTGCTGTGGTCCTCCATTGACAACGACACGTCACGCGATCTTGACCAGCTCGAAGTCGCCGAACGCGTGGACGCGACCCATATCAAGGTCTCGATCGCCATCGCCGACGTGGATGCGTACGTGCCTAAAGGCTCGGCGGTTGACCAGCATGCGGCCGCGGCCACCACCTCGGTTTATGCCGGGGTCATTATCTATCCCATGCTGCCGGAACCGCTTTCCACGGGCGCGACCTCCCTGCTTGAAGGCGCCGACAAGCTGGCGGTGGTCATCGAGTTTGTGGTGGATGACAACGGCGACGTGTCATCGAGCGACGTCTATCGCGCCGTGGTGCGCAATTATGCGCAGCTCACCTACAACGGCGTGGGCAAGTGGCTGGAAGGAGGCGACGCGCCGCCCAAGGTTGCCGCATCCGCCGATTTGCAGGCACAGTTGCACCTGCAGGATGAGGCCGCGCAACTGCTGCGCACCGAGCGTTACCGCCACGGCGCGCTGAACGTCGAAACCATCGAGACGCAGCCGGTAATCGCCGACGGCCATATCACGGGGATGGCGCTGGTGCACAAAAACCGCGCGTCCGAGCTGATCGAAGATTTCATGGTCGCGGCTAATGGCGTGATCGCCCGGTTGTTAAGCGAGCGAAACTTTTCGTCAATTCGCCGCGTGGTGCGAAGTCCGGACCGCTGGGACCGCATCGTCGAACTAGCCAAACAAAAAGGCGCAACCCTGCCCCCCGAGGCG
>JBBSHD010000225.1:0-4454 GCA_038253455.1 Terriglobales bacterium
GCCATGTTCTGGATTAATCTTTTTCTGGGGACATTTAACCTGCTGCCCGCCTTTCCCACCGACGGCGGACGGGTGTTGCGCGCCATCCTGGCCAGGAACATGGACTATCTCAAGGCCACGCGGCGCGCCGTCACCATCGGTCATTTAATAGCCATGGCATTCATGCTGATGGGCATCCGCAACCATTGGCTGATGCTGAGCGGCTTTTTCCTCTTGGCCGCCGCCCAGCTCGAAGATCGCTCGCTCATGTTTCAGTCGGCAGTGGAAAGCGTCTGCATGGAAGATGTGATGCTCACCGAATTTGCCACCCTTTCGCCGGCCGATACCCTCGAAGATGCGCTGGGCAAAACCATTCACAGCCTGCAGGATGATTTTCCCGTGGTGCGCGGCAGCGATATGGTCGGCGTTATCACCCGCCAGAAAATCATTCAGGAGCTGCGGATGGAAGGCAACGGCTACGTGCAGGGAATCATGAGCCGCGCCTTCGACGTGGCCCAGCGGCGGGAATCTCTGGCCATCGCATTCAAGAAAATTACCGCGCGCAACCTCACCATCATTCCCGTAGTCGATCAGGATCGCCTGGTCGGCATCGTGACCTTGCAAAACCTGATGCACAGCATGGGTGTTTTGGTGGAAAGCAGAAAATTGCGCCGCCGCTTCGAACAAAGCTGATCACAGCGCGCAACAATGCTCGCCCGCCTGCCCGGGTCTTGCCTCCAACTTTCGGGAAATGCAGGGCGATACCAGGCGGAGGCCCCTAGTCCGCACCCTGTAGCTTCAGCCATTTACCGCGAGAAAAGTAGAAGACGATGGACGCCTTTTCTGCAAAAGCATCATTGATTCCATCATGATGGATTGAGGGCGGGCGCTCGCCCGGGCGGTAAGCCAGCCAATGAGCCAGAATAAAGTGTGGGCGGGCGGTACTAATTTGGCGCGAGTAGCCGGTTCGGTTTTCGCCCACTTCCTGCAATGTCTGCCTATCAGGTTCTTGCGCAATTTCAATGACTCCAGAGCCTGAGCCGTTGGGGAACACGAGAATCGCTGAGCGTCGGTTCACCGAGCATAGCACCGCCCAATCGATTTGCCCGCTACGGATAAACTCGCCCTTAATCACGTTGTGGGGATGAGGAGTTGACCCTATTTGTGGGACCGCGCAGTGCCGGCGCGTGAGTTCGTCCCGAACCTTGGACGGGAGAGCAACAAAAGCATTGGGTGGCTGCCGTACGATTCGGCGATCCGCAGCTTCGTATTCAGGAGAGAAAGTTGGATGTGATTGACCTACCATCACACTCGCGCTCACCGCGACAGTGGCGAGAAGTAACGTCCTGGCACAAGTAATCTGCGGTATCCGCGTGGATGACATACAGAGCCCGTCACAATTGTATTCAAAACTTAAGATCCCCTCACGCCTGCTCAACCATTGACGCGGTCTCAGGCGCGCGTATCACGAGAAATATTATCGGCTTCCCACAGTTGTTTCGCGGCGATTTAAAGGCTCGCGGGCTCGGAACCCAAAGGCAGGAAATATTGGGTCCCCTTGATGGGCTCGCTCACCCGCCTCAGCAATTCCTGCAAATCTTCATTGCGCGCCACGAAATCGATCTCATTGGTGTTCACCACCAGCAGGTCCGACGCGGTGTAGTGGAAAAAGAAATGCTCGTAGGCCTTGGCGACCTCTTCAATGTAATCATCGCTGACCGAGGTTTCGCCGGGAGCGTTTTTCTTGCGCAGCCGCTTCTTCAATACCTCGGGCGACGCCTGCAGGTAAATCACCAGGTCGGGCGCACGTAGGCTGCTGCGAAACATTTCGTAATAGCGGTTATAAAGCTCAAGCTCGGCGTCGTTGAGATTGATGCAGGCAAACAATTTATCTTTTTCAAAAATGTAATCGGCCACGATCAGCTTGTGCGAATTCGCCTGGTGATCGAGCGCCCGCAGCTGCTCGTAGCGCTCGAACAAAAACCATAGCTGGGCCTGGAAGGCGGAACCCGGCTCGCCCCGGTAAAAGGTCTGCAGGAACGGATTATTTTCGGGCTCGGTGATGCGCTGCGCGCGAAGTTTTTCCGCCACGATCTGCGAGAGCGTGCTCTTGCCCACGCGGATTGGTCCTTCCAGTGCTATATATCGTGGTGCCTCAAAAAGATTAGCCATAGATTGCGGTATGAACTTTCACAGTGGGGACGATGCAGGATATCCCGCATCGCGCCCGCATACAATTGCGCGACTAGTAAACATTTGGGAACACCGGCGGCCGGAAAAGGGCGGCCGGGGATGATTATTGCAAACTGGTGGAAATGACGCGCAATTCCGGGTACTTGCCGTCCCAGCCCCGGCTGATCCGGCCAAACGCGAAGCGAAAGTCGCTGGACTTGCCGGCCGCCAGGGGCGCGGAATTGAGCAGAACCGTGCTCACATAAGGATCGCGCGACTGGATCACCTGCAGAGGCTCGCGCTCGATCTGCGCGATCTCTCCCGCGGCGCTCTTGAACACCACTTCAACCATCGCATTGATCACGGTCTGGTCTCCGGAATTAGTCACGCTGCCGTCAACATACGTGACCGGCTCTCCCGCGAAATTCAACGCGCTCGATAATTTCCGGTCAGTCAGCGCCAGGTGGGGCGCATACGGGTCGAGGGGCAATGGGGTATCAGGATTCGAATAAGTGGGGCCTCCGCGGCCAACCAACGCCAGCGCGCCGAGGATCAGCAGCACCACCACTCCGCCGCCGCACATTGCCAGCCAGGACCGGTGCGGGTCCTTGCGCAGCAGGTTGGGCATGGGATCGAGCATGAACCTTGATTCTACGCCGCCGGAAAAGCGCTGCCGCGAGGGCGCGGATTAGAATAAGCGCGTGTTGCAGTGCTCAATTTCACTGGACGGCGATTTCTCCGCGGAGGCCCTTTCCCAGGTCTCCGCCGCGCCGGCGATCTATGTGGTTCGGCAGGGCGAAGGGGAGCCCTACCTCGGCAAGACTTCAAACCTGCGCCGGCGGCTGTGGCGGTTGCTCGGCCCCGAAGAAGAGCGCAGCAAGCGCCTGAACTTGAGGTCGCGCGCCACCGCGGTCGAATATTCCATGACCGGTTCGGAATTCGAATCGACCCTGCTGCTTTATAAGACCGCTAAGACCCTGTTCCCCGGCGGCTATCAAAAACGCCTGCGGCTGCGGTTCGCGCCGCTGGTCCGCATTCGCTGGGAAAACCCTTATCCGCGCGCATACGTCACCCGGCGGCTCACTCTCGGCCGGCGCCGCACCCCCGTGCCACCGGCCAACGGACGCGCGCTCGCTTCGGTGTATTACGGCCCGTTTCCATCGCAGGCCGCCGCCGAACGGCTCTTGAATGACACGCTTGACCAGTTCAAATCGCGGAGATGCACCTTCGAGTTGCATCCCGACCCCGCGTTCCCCGGCTGCATTTATTCGGAGATGAAAATGTGCCTGGCGCCGTGCTTCAAAGGCTGCACCGACGAACAATATTTCGCCGAGGTAGCCCGCGTGCAGGAGTGTCTCGATAGCGGCGGCGAATCGCTGCGCAAAAGCCTGGCAGTGGCGCGCGGGGACGCATCTTCGCGCATGGATTTCGAAGCGGCAGCGTTGCTGCACGCCCGCCTGGAAAAAGCCGCCGCCACCCGGCCGCCGGAAATTGTGCGTCGCATCGACCGACTGCACGGTCTGATCCTGCAGCCCGCCGCCGGCAAAGATTTCGTCACTATTTTTACGATCCACCGCGGCATGATTGGCGATGCCCTGCAGTTTCCGCTGGCCGCGCCGGAATTTCTAAGTCCCCCCGCGCCCGGCGCCAACCCCACGAGCATGGAAGGCCGACTGAAACAGTTTCTCGCCGAAACCACCCCAGCCGAACCTGCTTCCTCGCTGGAGCTCATGGAACATCTGGCGCTGCTCAAGCGCTGGCACTATCGCACGCTGAAGACCGGCGAAATCTTTCTGGCGGATGAAAGCGGCCAGCTGCCCTACCGGCGGATCGTGCGCGGCATATCGCGCGTAGTGCGCGGCGAGAAGCCGGAGGCGGCGGTGGTGGTGAATACGATTTCTCAGCTTTAATTTTTCCGCGAAGACCTTACGCGAAAACCTCAAGCAGTTGTATGAAGGAATGCAGACAAGCAAACACGCCCTATTGATTGTCATCCTGGAGCGAGCTCTTGCTTCTTGTTTGAGCGAAGGAGCTCGCGTTTTCTTTTGCTCTTGGTATTGTTCCTGAACAAGAACCTCAAGAAGTTGCATAAGAAAAACTAAGCCAGCAAAGACCCCCTATGGACTTGTCATTCTGACGACCCCCGGCTCCACCGGGGTGAGGAAGAACCCCTACAGTTCAACAAATATTACCCGGACGATGGTTTATCTCCACCAATCTCTCGATATTTTTTGCAGGCACGAGTTGTTTTTATCCACCACCAGGCTACCCCAACCCCTTGGCAAAAGCAAAATACAGCCGGA
>JBBSHD010000226.1:0-4437 GCA_038253455.1 Terriglobales bacterium
GAAGCTATGCGTGAAAACGCGCCCGACTTCATGCGGAACTGCGAAAAACTGGTGAGCCAGTCCCCGGCGGGGCGCGAACGGGTGGAGCGCATGGAAAAGAACCAGGCTAAGAGAATGGCGGCGGCCACCGGGAAGAGCGTGCACTAAAACTGGTGAACAAGAGAACTTTGTCTTAGTGCCAGCGTGTCCCCGGCTTCTTTAGGTAATGCCGGAAGACGTATCCCCATGGGATTAGAGGGATGAAAATCAGGGGGCCCATGGCGATTGCTTTGAAATCCTCTCCGAATTGCGTCGTATTAACGCCTGCCATCCGTTGCGGCAGCCCGTAATCGACAAGCCAGATCGTCTTCCACGCCACCTCAAAGAGAAGCATCGGAAGCATCTGCAGCGGGTAGCGAAGCCCAAAACATGCAAGCACCCACAGTCCGCCCAGCATGCTCGGGATCACTCCGCGTGCCGTCGGCTCATGGCGTATCAACTGCGGCAGAAACTCGACGGCGCCGCCGATGACCACCAGCAGGTACATCGCGCGCAGTATGTAGAGCCGAGCGAGAGAGACTTCGCTCTCGATGGGGGCCGGAGCGGCCGGTGAAGCAGTGTCAGGAGTCAAAGCCATTTCAAATCTCCAATCTCATCAAGCGACACGGACGGGCACCTCTTCGGCGCCGGAATCGGGTTGAAATTCGAGGAGGTCACCTGGTTGGCAGGCGAGCACGTCGCAGATTGCCTCGAGCGTCGAGAAGCGGATAGCCCGCGCCTTGCCGGTTTTCAGGATCGACAGGTTGGCGAGCGTGATATCGATACGCTGGGCGAGCTCTGTCAGCGTCATGCGTCGCTTGTGCAGCAGGTCGTCGAGCTTGACGAGGATGGCCATCAAACGGTGCCTTCGAGGTCCCCGCGCATGCGCGTCCCTTCAAGGAACACCTGCGCGAGCACGAACAGAAGGAGGATGGCGAGCCAACCGGTTAGTTGGAAATTGCCGCTGATGCGCAACGGCACTTCTTTAGTCGAGACTCCTGACGCAATCGCGACGACGCAGATGTGGAGCAGTTCGAGGCCGAGCAGCGCCCAGGCGAGGGTCCGTAGCCGCCCGGCATTGTCCATGGTGAACGGCTCGCCCGTGCGCACCGATTCGACGATCCTCAGCAGCCGGCTGAGCACGACATGGGCGATGGGGATGCCCACGATGCCGATTACCATAATTAAGCGCATTCCGGCGGCGACGCGCTCGTGACTGGCGAGCGCACCGACGCCGAGCGCTCGCCAGGTCCATTCCTCGGCTTGGAAGCTGATCGCCAGGAGCGCGAAGATCAGGATACCGAAGATCCAGTTGAGGACGATCAGGATACGCAAGGTGACCGAGGTTGCGGGCACCGCCGTCGAATGTTTAATCGCAAAGTTCGAAGTAATCATTATCGAAAAACGATAACATATTTATCGTTTATCGACAAGTATTAATTCAGGAAGATGGTGTATTAGGCTAGCCCACTAGCCGATCCAAAACCAGTACAGGGCGGCACTTGAAGGCGTGCGGACCTCGAATTAGCCGCTTCTCAGGAAATATATTCTTTGATGTACTCGTCCGTGCTGTGGCTTAATTCCGGCGCGCTGCCATCGAAGATGACCTTGCCCTCGTGCAAAATCAGGAAGCTCGTCCGCAGGTCGGTGGAGCCTTCTTTACGCGGCAGCATCTGGCCGGTTTTAACGTCGAAGTACGACGAGGCCATGGTGAATGCATCCTGCAGGCGGTGGGTCACCAGCAATGCCGGGTTCTTATACACGTCGCGTTGCTTTACGATCAGCGCGATGATGGTGGTGGATGTGATGGGGTCGAGCCCACCGGTAGGCGAATCGTACAGCAGCAGCTCCGGCTTGGAGATCACGGCCCGCGCAATTCCCACCCGCCGCCGCATTCCGCCTGACAGCTCGGAGGGAAACTTCTCCAGGGTTTTTTCCAGCTCGACGAACTCCAAGGCCTCGACCACGCGGTCGTGCACATCTTCCGCCTTGAGGCCCTCTTCCATCAGCCGGTAGGCCACGTTCTCCTCGATGTTCAGCGAATCAAACAGAGCGCTCTCCTGGAACACCATGCCGATCTTGCCGCGCAGGGCGAACAGGTCGAGCTCGGCCATGGCGGTCACGTCTTCGCCCAGCACCGTAATTTTTCCGCTGTCGGGCTTGATCAGCCCCAGGCACATCTTCAGGATGAGGCTCTTGCCCTCGCCGGCCACGCCCAGCAGGATCTTGGTTTCCCCGCGATCCAGCTTGAACGAAATCCCCTGCAGCACCGGCCGCCCATCAAAGCCGATATGCACATCCTCAAAAATGATGGGGTTCTTTGCGTCGGAGCGCGGTTCAGCCTGGGGTCGGCCGTCGTCCCCCGGCGGGGGAGCGATGTTGTCGGCGTTCCGCGGGCCGGGCTGATTTTGTTCGCCTCCGGCGGCGTCTGAGGCGGGGTGAGATTCGCCGGGGCCGGAAAGGTTGTCAGTTGGGTCAGGCGACATAGGCTACCGCGTGAACCAGACCATGAGCAGCCGGGTGGTGAAGAAGTTGACGATCAGGATGAGCACCGATGACGCCACCACCGCCTGCGTAGTGGCGCGGCCCACCCCCTGGGTGCCGCCCTTGGCATTGAGCCCGAAATAACAGCCTACCGTCGAAATTACAAATCCGAACAGCACCGGCTTGGTCAAACCCATGATGACGTCTTGAAAAATCAGTGACTGGTAGGTCATGCTCCAGTACTGGTTAGGATCGATGCCCAGGAACGACCACGCCACCACGAAGCCGCCGCACATCCCCACCAGGTCGGAGATGATGGTAAGGAAAAAAAGCATGGTCACGGTGGCCACCACCCGCGGCGTGACCAGTTTCTTGGTTGGATCGGTGCCCAGTGCGCGCATGGCGTCGATTTGCTCGGTGACCTTCATAGAGCCCAGCTCGCTGGCCATTCCTGATGAGTTGCGTCCGGCCACCATCAGCCCGGTGAGCACCGGTCCCAGCTCGCGCACCATGGTGAGCGAAACCAGCTGCCCGGTCAGCGACAAGGAGCCGAATTGCTCCAGCGTGGCGGAAGTCTGCAACGCCAGCACCGCCCCGGTAAAAAAACCGGTCAGGATCACGATGGGCAGCGAACCCACGCCGATCATATCGGCCTGCATGTACATGTCGTCCACGTACTTGGGGTGGCGAAACAGGTTGGAAATCGAGCGCCAGGCCAGCAGGGAATAATCCTGCACCGCCAAAATTTTTTCTTTGACGATTTCCGTCGGTGAAATGACAGTATTTTCCATAGAAGAAACGATCGCCGGGGGGACCGCAGGAAACGATCCAAGTCCCCGAACTATAGCAGACCATCAAGCACGCATGCCAGATGGTGCGAGTCGCCCTCGCGGCCGGCAACTTCCCAAAGCCCCGGCTCTCGGTTAGCATGTCTGCCGGAGATAACCATGTCCAAAAAATTATTGCCGTTGTTGCTGCTGCTTTGCGCGACCGCCTTCACTCAAACCCGGCAGGTGGAGCGCAAGCCGGTCGAGACCACCGAGAACGAGCAGGAGAAGGCCGACGAAAACAAAGCCGCCGAAGACAAGAAGCCCGAGGACAAAGCCTTCAAGGGCATGAAATACCGCACCATCGGCCCCTTTCGCGGAGGCCGCTCGCTGACCGTCTCCGGCGTCGCCGGCGATCCCGAAACCTATTATTTCGGCAGCGCCGGGGGCGGCGTATGGAAGAGCACCGATGGCGCCTTGACGTGGACTTCCTCCTTCGACAAGGCCAAGGTGGGTTCCATCGGCAGCCTGGCGGTCTCGCAATCCGAGCCCAGCATTCTTTACGTGGGCACCGGCGAGGCCTGCATCCGCGGCAATACCTCCCACGGCGACGGCGTTTATAAATCGGTGGATAGCGGCAAGACCTGGAAGAACATTGGCCTGCGCGACACCCGGGCCATCGGCAAGGTCATCATTCACCCGCGTAACCCTGATATCGCTTACGTCGCGGCCCTGGGACACCCGTTCGGCCCCAACGTGCAGCGCGGAATCTTTCGCACCCGCGACGGCGGCATGACCTGGGAAAAGGTCTTATATAAGGATGAAAACACCGGCGGCATCGACATCGCGATGGACCCGCGCAATCCCAACATTTTATTTGCCGCCATGTGGCAGGCCCGGCGCACGCCTTACAGCCTCACCAGCGGCGGCCCGGGAAGCGGGCTCTATCGTTCCGGCGACGGCGGTACGACTTGGAAACGCCTCGACGAAGGCGGTTTGCCCAAGGGACCGTACGGGCGCATCGGCGTCTCCGTGGCCCCGAACTCAGATCGAATCTACGCTTTGATTGAGGCGCATGAAGGCGGACTCTATCGTTCCGACGACGGCGGGGAGAAGTGGGAACTGGTGAACGGGACCCGCTACCTGCAGCAGCGCGCCTGGTACTACA
>JBBSHD010000227.1:0-4430 GCA_038253455.1 Terriglobales bacterium
ACCATCAAGGCGGGCATCATGGAGATCGCGGACATCTTCGTCATCAACAAAACCGACCGCGACGGCGCCGACCAGGTGGAAAAGGAAATCCGCGCCATGCAATCGCTGGCGATGCGCGGCGACAATTGGGCGCCCACCATCGTGAAAACAATTGCCACCCGCGGGGAAGGAATTCCCGAACTTGCCGCGGCCGTCGCCGAGTACCAGGATTACATGCAGAAAGATGGCCGGATGATTAAGAAGCAGACAGCGAACTGGACTGAAAGACTTCTCGAAATGATTCGCCAGGAGTTGTTGGAGCGAGTGGTGGAGCAGCGGCTTTCCGATGGAGAGCTCGCAAAGTATGCGGCTGAGATTGCGGAACACCGGCGCGACCCGTATAAGCTGGTGGAAGAAATCGTAAGCAACTTTACAAGTTGATCAAAAACAAAAATGCGGCACATGATCAAGGGGAGAAAATGGAAATCGACCACCTGGGGATGGCGGTAAAGTCGATCGAAACCGCCCGGGCATTTTATGAGGAACTGGGACTGAAGGTCTCCTTCGAAGAGACTGTGGCCCACGAAAAGGTGAAAATCGCCATGATCCCGGTGGGAACCAGCCGGATCGAGCTGCTGGAAGCTACTGACGAAGCTTCAACCGTGGCAAAGTTTATCAGCAAGCGCGGCGAAGGCCTGCATCATATTGCCTTGCTCGTAGATTCGCTGCCGCCGGTGATTGCGCGGCTGAAGGAAAAAGGCGTTCGCCTGATTTCGGATCGGGTCCAGATCGGGGCCGGGGGCCACCGCTACATATTCGTTCATCCATCGAGTGCGGGGGGCGTATTGCTTGAGCTTTGCGAAGACTCGCCGGCCAAAGCCTTGCACCGGGAGAAGATGAATCGCGAGTCGTTCGAGGAGTAAATATGGCGGATGCTGCGTCCATGCTTATCCTGGGAATTGATACCAGCGGAGCAGCGGGAAGCCTGGCCTTATGCCGGGGAACGTCGGATCGGTTCGACGTTCTGGGTTACGCCACACTGGGTGCACAGACGTTTTCCGCGCAACTGGCGCCGGAAATCCTCGCTCTTCTGCAAAACAATCACCTGGCAGTTGAGGACATCGACGGCTACGCGGTCGTGACCGGGCCCGGGTCTTTTACGGGATTGCGGGTCGGACTGGCGGCGATCAAGGGCCTGTGCGAAGTGCTGCCGAGATCGATCGCATCAGTGGGTATGTTGCACGCAATGGCATTATGCGAAGCGGCCGCAGGTACCCAGTCGCGCAGACATGCGGTGCTTGACGCCGGGCGCGGAGGCTTCTTTGTGAATACCTACGAATCCGGCGGCCTTCTCACACACGGAGACGGCAAACTGGTGGGGCGCGACGAGCTGATGGAGATAACCGGGAGTGATTCCGTCATCATTTGCGAACCTCAAATCGAGGAAGTCTTCAAAGGCTCCGGCAAATTGGTGCAGATGATTGCCCGGCCCGACAGCCGGGAGATTGCCCGAATCGGAATGCAAAAGATCGAACGCGGCGAGATCGTTTCCGCGGAGGATTTGACGGCCAATTACCTGCGGGAAGCCGACGTGAAAGTCTCTCCCCGAGAAACACAGCCTGCGGCGCTTGCCGTCCAGGCGGCGCCGGCAAAATGGAAGCGTTAGATCCGGAGGGGATTTCTATCCGGGTTCCTGCCGCCGCGGAGTTGGGCTTATTGCATGATCTCGCCCTGGCATCGGGCGAAGTGCCGCAATGGTCATCTTCAGATTACGAGAAACTGCTGGTGGAACGCGGCGGGAGAAAAAGAATATCGCGGGTGGTGGCCAGCGCCGGCACAATCGCCGGATTTGGGGTGGCTGCGGGCGCGAGCGAGTTGGACGGAAAGGCCGCGGAATGGGAGCTGGAGATGATCCTGGTCGCGCCCGATTTTCGCAAGCAAGGCCTGGGCCAGAAATTGCTGGATGAATTAATGCGCCAGGTGAGAATTGCAGGCGGGCAAAAAATACTGCTCGAGGTACGGCAATCCAATTCCGCAGCGCGTTCGTTATACGAAAAAATTGGCTTCGCCGTGTGCGGACGGCGCGCCGGTTATTATCACTTTCCGGAAGAAGACGCAATCATTTATGAGTTTTGTTGGGGTGAAAAAGAATAAAAAAAGACGATGGAATTGCATTGATTGGCATCTGACCATGTGTTAGTTTTTGCTTGAACAGTCAAAGCAGGAGGTCTTCGGAATGTTGTCCGATGCACGAGACCAGCTTTTAGCCAACCACGATGAATTTCGGCGGCTGGCGCAGGAACACTCTCACCACTCAGAACGACTGAACACCCTCTCAAAAAAGCAATACCTTACCGACGAAGACAAACTGGAAGAAGTTCGATTAAAGAAGCTCAAGCTCCGTTTAAAGGACCAGATGGAGCTCATCGAACACCAACAAACACGTGCCAACCAGGTAGCGTAATCCCAAGCCTGTACCTCCAGCCCTGAAACTCGATGTTTCAGGGCGGAGGAGAACCCTGCAAGATCTGCGCCCGAAGCGTTTCAAGATGCCGTGGTGCGCCGCCCGACTATAATCATCTGAACATTCATGGTTCGAGACGGCATATATCTCGGTGGAGGCCTGCTGGTGGCCGCGGCAATCCTGGGCTGGCTGGCGGGCCCAGGCTACGCGCTGATCCCCATCCCCCTGGCGGTATTCTTCCTGTGGTTCTTTCGTGACCCGGAGCGGACTGTGCCGATCGCTCCCGGAACCATCGTGTCCCCGGCTGACGGAAAAGTTACGCTGGTCTCTTCGGTGCAGCTTGAAGGATCGACTCGTCCGCGCATCAGCATTTTCCTCAATGTATTTAATGTGCACGTAAACCGCTCTCCGATGGCCGGTGTCATTCGGCGGGTGGACTATCAAAAGGGAAAGTTTGGGAATGCCATGGGACAAGTTTCCGCCGACGCCAACGAGCAAAATATCGTGACCGTCGAAGGGGATGGAGCCACGATAGTTTTCAAGCAGATCGCCGGGCTGCTGGCGCGCCGCATCGTGTTTACCAAGAAGGTGGGAGACCCGGTGGCGCGAGGTGAACGCATCGGATTGATCAAGTTTGGATCAAGGGTTGACGTTGTCTTCCCGCCGGAAGCACAGGTCCTGGTCAAGGTCGGCGATCACGTTGCCGGGGGCTCGTCGGTGATCGCACAGATGCCATTGGGGCCGGGCAGTTCCTCGGCTGCCGGCGCGGGTACTGGAGAAAGCCGATGAGGGTCGAAGTTTTCCCCCCGGCCGCCCCGGTGGGCGCGCGCCGCCGCCGGATGCGCAAGGGCATGTACCTGCTGCCGTCGTTGTTCACGATCGGCAACATCGCTCTTGGTTTTTATGCGATTCTGCAGACGCTGCAGGGCAGCGCGGATTTTTACTGGCACTTCGATGTCGCCGCCATCGCCATCGGATTTGCCGCCGTGTTCGACGGCCTGGATGGCCGGATCGCGCGCATGACGGATACGGCCACTCTGTTCGGCCGCGAACTGGATTCGCTGGCGGACGTGATCACCTTCGGGGTGGCTCCCGCGGTGCTGGCGTGGATGTGGGGTTTCCGTTTTCTGCCGGTCGGGAACGATGCCGGGGGAACGGGAATGTTGTGGCGCATCCTGAACCCGGAAGGCACTGATCCCGTGACCAAGGTGATTAGTCTGGGCGCGATCGTCACCTTCTTGTTCCTGATTGCCGGGGCCAGCCGCCTGGCGAGATTCAACGTTCAGGTCAATCCCCAGCCATCGAACCCCGGCCGGCCTGATCGAAAATATTTTGTGGGAATGCCTATACCGGCGGGTGCGGCCGTCATCGCGTCAGTTGTCCACTTCTGGCGGGGCGAGCCGATCGCGGTGTGGTGGCTGGCGCTGCTATGGGCGGCGGTGGTGCTGGTGGCCGGTTTCGTGATGATCAGCACCTGGCGGTATTACGGCTTCAAAGAAATTGATTTCAGGAAGGAACACCGCTACCGCACCATTATGTTTCTCGGAGTGCTGATTGCCGCCGTCCGCTATTTTTCCCAGTGGACGCTTTTTGTGCTGGCCATCACCTATATGTTCTCCGGGGTGGCCATGCGTTTGCGGTATGTCTTTCGCAAGCCCAACAGCGGGCCGCCGCCGGCCCTGAAAGAAGTGGGTTAGTGCCGGGCCGGCGCATGTACCGCATCGCTATTGTGGGCGCCACCACTTTGAAAGGCCGGGACCTCAAGGACGTGCTTGAGGAACGCAATTTTCCCGCCCTGGAGGTGAAGCTGCTCGATGACGACGAAGCCGCCGGCCAACTGGACGCGGTTGGGGACGAGCCCACGTTCATTCAAAACATCAGGCCGGAACGATTTGAAAAGATTGACTTCGTTTTCTTTGCGGGAGACCAGGAAACGACGCTCAATAACTGGAGCGCGGCGAGGAGCGCGGGCAGCGCGGTGATCGAT
>JBBSHD010000228.1:0-4418 GCA_038253455.1 Terriglobales bacterium
ACCGGGTTGTGGGTTTTTTGGACGCGGGGGTTTCTTATGTATGACAGGGTTGTGGGGTTTTAAAACGCCGGGGGTCGTCAGAATGACATATGAAGATGCAGAGTCTCATTCAGAGGATAGGGGTTCTTCCTCACTCGGATAAACCCGAATAAATAAATCGTGGGTTCCGCCGCCTCAAAACAAGACACAAGCACTCTCTCCTGGATGACAACTCCCCCGGGGGTGCTTCGCTCCATTCTTCATCCAACTTCCCGAGTTTTTTACGCTATATGCCACCCGCGCTGGCTTGCGCGCATCCTAAAGCCTGAAACTTCTCAGGAGGCATCATGCGATCCAGGGCCCGGTTGTTAGGACATCCCATTCACCAAATGCTGATCGTATTTCCGTTGGGGTTGCTGGCTACTTCGGTGATCTTTGACTTGCTTACCATCGTGCGGCACGACGGCAAATGGTCCGAGGTTGCGTTCTGGATGATTGGCGCGGGAATTGTCGGCGGGCTGCTGGCGGCGGTGTTTGGAGTGATTGACTGGCTGGGCATCCCTAAGAACAGCCGCGCTTATAAGATCGCCAGTATTCATGGCCTGGGCAATATTGGAGTGCTGTTGCTATTTGGGGCTAGCTGGGTGGCGCGTCAGTATGTTGCGGCTAATCCTTCAACCATGGCTGTAATATTTTCGGTGGCGGGATTTCTTCTGTCGGCGGTCACCGGTTGGCTGGGGGGCGAGTTGGTTGACCGCCTCGGCGTGGGGGTGGACGAGGGCGCCAACGTTAACGCACCAAGCTCTCTTTCGGGGAAGCCGGCCACTCAATAACGGGGAAACCCGAAACGCCGTCCGCTGCTGAACGTCAGTCTAGAACCCTTGCCGGCTTGATCGGTTCCCGCGGCGTCAAGCTGATCCAAATCAATATTCGACACTCACCAGCACCAACCCGCTGGCGGGGGCGGTGGCTGCTGCCTGCGATCGGTCTCTGGCCTGAAGGACTTCGGCCATGTAGCAAGAACTCAGGCCCCCTTTGCCGATCAGCAGGAACGCGCCCACCAGGTTGCGCACCATGTGGTGAAGAAATCCGTTTCCGCTTACGGAGTACACCAGCTCATCTCCTTCTCGCCGCCAATCACTGGCAAAAATCTTCCGCACGTTGGAGCTCGCCGCCGGATCGGAGTCGCGCTCGGGATCGACCGCCGCGAAAGAGGTGAAATCGTGTTCGCCGATTACGGTAGCGGCGGATGCCATGATGGCTGCTTCATCCAATGGGTACGGGTGGTGATAAACCTGGCGGGCTATGAAGGGCGAGCAAATTTCTCCGCGATGAATGCGGTACCGGTACGTCTTGGACTTTGCCGAGTGGCGCGCGTGGAAGGTTGGCGCTGCATCTTCGGCGTCTAGAACGCGGATGGCGGGCGGCAGGAAGTGGTTCAGCGCCCTGGCCAGGTTATCGCCAGGCAGAGGGTTCTCTAGTGGGAAGCTGGCGGCCTGGGCCAGGGCGTGGACCCCGGCATCGGTCCGGCCTGAACCTTGGGGGAGAACGGTTTCCCCGGTCACGCGCGCGATGGCGGCGGCCAGTGTGCCCTGGATGGTGAGCAGGCCGGGCTGCACCTGCCATCCGTAGAAATCTGTGCCGTCATAGCTGAGCGTGAGTTTGATGTTTCGCGGCATGGGCTCATTCAATAGTACGATGGCTGCGCACGCTTCTGTCGAATGCCGGCGGTTTCAGGCGGCATGAGTGATCAGGTCGGGCGGCATCGTCATTTAGTAAAATGTTTTGGCGCGTGTGCGCCGCGTGGAGGAAAAAGAAATTGGCAACCGCCAGTCA
Organism: Terriglobales bacterium; assembly: GCA_038253455.1. Lineage (GTDB taxonomy): Bacteria > Acidobacteriota > Terriglobia > Terriglobales > Acidobacteriaceae > JBBQWT01. Next base: position 1,816 of record JBBSHD010000228.1, read on the forward strand.
AAATCCCGAAGTTCTGCCAGCCCAGCTTCCCAATCACAAAGTTAAATTCAAGCAGCCGATGCAGCGGGCGTGCAACGAGCGAAATGCCAAGGGGAAAATCTGCGGCGGGCACCTGAAGCGCTGGTCGTACGTCAGCGACGTGAAGGAGCAGGCTTGCGGAGATGTCATGGCCGCATGGGGACGCGGGGTGGAAGTTTACCGCTGCGAGCACTGCAAGACTTTATACCTGCCCAATCCCAACGATCTGGGGGGACGCAACGTGGCGGGCTATGGCAGCATTTCAGATTTTGGACTGACGCTGCCTCCCAAAGATGCGGCCGCCAAGCCGGCCGACGCTGCGGCTGCGGCAGCGCCGGCGAAAGAAGCGGTTGCCAAAGCGGTTCCCGCCAAAGCTCCAGGCACGGCCGTTGCAGCACCGGCGGCAGTAGCCGCTGCTACTCCCGCGGAACCTATCCCGGCGAAAGCGGCGCCGGCACAGAACCCGGTTTCGGCTGCGGCCCAGTTGGTGAAGAACGCTCCATTAAAAGATCCCAAGTCGACCGAACCAGCTGCGGCTGCAGCAGTGGCTGCGCCTCCGGCCGGCGATCCAGTGGGCGCACGGCCCCAGATTGAAAGCGGCGGCGCCATCTCGGTGGACGCGGTCAAGACCGCCGACGCAGTACAGCGAGTCGATGTGCCCGCCACCGATCCAGGTGTGAAAGCTGTCGCTCCGGCAGAATCGGCCAGTGAGGTTGCCAAGGTGACGCCCGCTGCTGAGACCGGCAGCGCAACCATCCTGCCAGACGATCCATCCGCAAAATAACCGTGAGCCACTCCGACCTTATCTACGACTGGAACACGGCCTCGGAGGTAGCGGCGCCGGCGCCGCGCCGCGTGCTGCTGAACGACGAGACTCTGCGTGACGGCTTGCAATCCCCATCGGTGCGCGACCCGGGCATCGAGCAAAAAATCGAAATCCTGCACATGATGGAATCGCTGGGCATTGACTCGGTTGACCTGGGATTGCCGGGGGCGGGAGCGAGGGCGTGCGCGGACGTGACCCGGCTGGCGGAAGAGATCAGCCGGTCGCGGATGAAGATCAAGCCCAACTGCGCGGCGCGCACTCTCGAAAGCGATATCCGTCCGGTGGCGGAAATCTCGCAGAAGACCGGCGTGGCCATCGAAGTCGCCACTTTTATCGGCTCCAGCCCGATTCGCCGCTACGCCGAGAACTGGACCGATGATTTTCTGCTGACCACCACCGAGAACGCGGTGAAATTCGCGCGGTCGCTGGGCCTCGAAGTCATGTATGTCACCGAGGACACCTCGCGCTGCGACCCGGCGACGGTCGCGCGCCTCTACCGCGCCGCCATTGCCGCCGGCGCCAGGGCCATCGTGGTGTGCGATACCTGCGGACACGCCACGCCCGCGGGGGTGGCGGCGCTGACCCGCTTTGTCATGAATGAAGTGGTCAAGCCCAGCGGCGAAAAAATCCGGGTGGATTGGCATGGGCACAGCGACCGCGGCCTGGCGGTGGCGAATTCGCTCGCCGCCCTGGCTGCCGGCGCAGATTGCGTGCATGCCTGCGCCTTGGGAATTGGCGAGCGCGTGGGCAATACCCAGATGGACCAGATGCTGGTGAACCTCAAATTGATGGGGGCTGAGCCCTGGGCGTCGCAAGACCTCACCGGTTTGAAGGATTATTGTGTCGCGGTATCGACTGCCACCGGCGTGCCGATTCCGCGAAATTATCCGGTGATGGGTGAAGATGCCTTCCGCACCGCCACCGGCGTGCATGCGGCGGCGGTTATCAAGGCGTTCAAGAAGGGTGACATCGAGCTGGCCAATACCGTGTACTCCGGCGTTCCGGCCAACTATTTCGGTCTGGAGCAGACCATCGAAGTGGGCCCGATGTCGGGCAAATCCAACGTACAGTTCTGGCTGGAGCGTCACGGCATTGCGGCCACTGATCGCGTGGTCGATCGCGTCTATCAGGCGGCCAAGGCTTCCGACCACTGTCTCAGCGAAGGGGAAATACTCGCCTGCTGCGACTAGCCCACTGCGAGCGGGTCCATGCGAGGACGGCCTGCCGTCTCCACCGGCGCAGAGCTAACTTCCATGGCAGGGTTCATGTCTGAGGCCCTGGCTCAAAGCACAATTTCTCCGCGGCGCGAGGTGGCGGAGATTGCCGCACTGCCGTCCACCCACGCGTCCTTCAAGTGGCTGCAATCCCACGAGCGGGAATGGCTGCAACAACAAATAGAGGTAGTGAAAGTTCCATCCGCCCCTTTCGAAGAAAGCGCGCGCGCGGAATGGCTGCGCAACCATTTGTCGGGGCTGGGCCTGCAGGATGTTCGCATTGATGCGGTGGGAAACGTGCTGGGAATCCATCCGGGCACCGACCCAGACAGCGCGCGGGTGGCGCTGAGCGCGCACATTGACACCGTATTTCCGGTGGGAACGCCGATCACGCCGCGGGAAGAAGACAGCCGGATCCTGGCGCCGGGTATCGCGGACAACGGGGCCGGCCTGGCCGCCCTGCTGGCCATCGCCGCCACCCTGCAGGCCACGAAAAGCGCGCATCGCGCCGATATTCTCTTCATCCTGACGGTCGGCGAAGAGGG
>JBBSHD010000229.1:0-4406 GCA_038253455.1 Terriglobales bacterium
ACCTCGGCGCCGAAACCTTCGTCGCGGCTGTGGCGATACATCTGCGCCAGCGTCGCGCTCTGGGATGAGCGGAACCCGTAGCGCACCCCGTCAAAGCGCGCCAGGTTGGCCGAAGCTTCAGCGGTAGCCACCACGTAGTACGTGGGAATCGCATACTTCGTATGGGGCAGGCTGATGGGAACGATCTCGCATCCGGCGCCGCGCAGCAGGTCTATCGATTTTTCTACGAGCGCGCGTACTTCGGGATCAAGGCCTTCGCCGAAATATTCGGCGGGGATGCCCACGCGGGTGCTCGCTACCGGCCGCTGAATTTCTTCGAGGTAATTGGGCACGGGAACTGCGGCCGAGGTGGCGTCGCGGGGATCCTGGCCGGCGATCTGCTGCAGCAGCAGCGCGGCATCTTTCACCGAACGGGTGAGCGGGCCGATGTGATCGAGCGAGGAGGCAAAAGCGATCAGGCCGTAGCGCGAGACGCGACCGTAGGTGGGCATCAATCCCACTACGCCGCAAAACGAAGCCGGCTGCCGGATCGATCCACCGGTATCGGAGCCCAGGGCGGCGACCGAGGTTCCGGCGGCGACCGACGCGGCCGCTCCCCCCGACGACCCCCCGGGCACCCGGCTGGTGTCATGCGGGTTGCGGACGGGGCCGTAGGCAGAATTTTCGTTGGACGATCCCATGGCGAACTCGTCGCAGTTCACCTTGCCCAGGATAATGGCGCCCGCCTGTTCCAGGCGCTCGACGGCGGTGCAGTCATACGGGGGAATGTAGTTCTCCAATATTTTCGAACCAGCGGTGGTGCGCACGCCGCGCGTCACCATGACATCCTTGATGGCAATGGGAACGCCGGCCAGCGGGGGCAGCGGATCGCCCTTGCCCGCCAGCTCGTCGATGCGCGCGGCCTGGGCCAGGGCGCGCTCGCGGCACAGTGTGAGATAGGCGTTGATTCCCTTATCTTCGGCGGCGATCTTGATGTAAAACTGCTCGACCAGGGCGGCAGCGGTGGTCTGCCGCTCTTCGATAGCGGTGCGGGTGGAGGCGACGGTGAGCAGGTTTATGTCCATAGCGGAGGTACTGGAGGAACGGTGGCGCGGCTTGCTATTCCCCGGTGGAAATCACTCGCGGGACTTTGAAGAACCCATTGGCTTGCTGGGGAGCATTCTGCAAGACGGTATCGCGGTCGAGCGAAGGCTGTGCCTTATCTTCGCGCATCGTGGAGGCTTCATCGCCTTCGGCGCCGGCTGCGGGAAGCGGATTCAACATGGCAACCTGGGCCAGCGGCGCCACCCCGCTGGTGTCGAGCTCGTTCAACCGGCTGATGTAATTAATGATCGCGCCCAGGTCCTTGACCATGCGGCTGCGTTCATCGGCGGTAAGCTCGAGCGACGCCAGGTCAGCCACGTAGGCCACGTCTTTTTCAGTGATGTCCATAGGGTTCTTGATTGATACCGGTCAGGCTTCGTGCGGCAGCACGAAAGCAATACTCAAAATTTTCTCTCCCGCCAGCTCGTGCAGGGCGGCGGCATACTGCGGGGCCAGGCGAGACAGCTCATTCCTCCAGCCGGCATCGGGAACCCGGACGCGAAGAATGCCGCGATGAAAGTCAATGGCCTCGGTCTTCTCCGCCACCGCGGCGCCGCATACCAGCGGCCACGCGATCACCGGAGACTCGCCGCGCGGCGCGCCGCGAAGAATGCCCGCCGCCATTGTCTGCATGGAGGATTTGATTCGCTGCAATGGTCCCACCAGGATTGAGATTCGGAAGTAGCGAGCGCCGGGCATCAAATGCGGCGTCCGAAGTTACAGCGGCTTTCCCATCGGCAAAATTACTCGAGAAACGCCACCGACTGGATGCCTGAAACCTCGAAACGCTTGCGGCAGCGCATATTCTTACACATCATCATGTCGTCTTTGCGGACCATGTAGGACTTCGCCTTGGCAAATTTGGCTCGGTCGCGCTCGTCGGCGCGGCCCGGCAACTGTTTCTTGCGGGTGCGCACCAGCCAGGCCAATTCGTATTCACCTTCCTGCCGGCAATGCGGGCAGTTGAGGGTCACCGGCTTCTTCTGTTCTTTCTCGTCGTAAAACTCGCGCTCTTCCATAGAATGAACCTTGGGTGCACCGGCCAGATGCAGGCGTCAGTTACAAGCATCAGTTACAAGCACCAGTTACGAGCATCAGTTCCAAGCATCAGTTACAAGCATCAGTTACAAGCATAAAAGACAGGATGCTTCCTCACGATTATTGCATAGTTTCAGTGGAGCCAAGCGAGGCTGCCGGGTGCCCGTCTCAGAGAGCTGGATCATGGCAAAGAAGAAGAAAATCAAGCCGTTTCGCGCGGTAAAGGCGGTCAAGGCGCTGGCGCGGGAGAACATCGGCGCGCCTCCGCCAACCTATCGCCAGGAAAATACCCGGAAGCCGGCGCCGCCCCGGCACAAAGAACGCCTCGACAAGTTGATTGAAGATGCCGAGTAAGTTCTTTCCGGATTGAATGCAACCTGCGGTTTGTCCCCGGTCATCTTTAACTGGATAGAGATTTCACCAAAGGAGAATGAATTTATGGGAAGCAACGATTTGACCGACAAAGGCGAGCAGGATGGCGACGCTCCCGAAGTGAACTACGGCAGCAGTGAGAAGGGCGGGATTCAGGAGGATGACAGCCGCGGAGGGTTGCCACCGCATACCGGTAAAAAAGAGCAGGACCTCGTTGGCGATGACGGGGAGGGGCAGTCGGGAACTACGCAGCCGGGTTAGATTGCTGCGTGGCCCTACATTCAAAGAAAACGCAAGATCCTTCGCTCGAACAAGAAGCAAGAGCTCGCTCCAGGATGACAAAGGGGTGGGGCATGTTCGCCACCAATTTCGTTTCATGCAACTTCTTGAGATTTTGGCGGTTCTGGTCAAGGCAGGAAGTCGGTAGAACCCACTAACCCCCGAATCGCGCTATCCCAGGTTGAGGTGACCGAGGATCAGGAAGGAACCGCCGACCGCTACTGCATCTTCCAGCAGGGCCACTGTCAAGTCCGGAACTTTTAGGCGATTTACCATCCACCGCCGCAGGTGAAATCCGCCGAAGGTTCCCGCGACGGCGCCACCCGCGCCCAGCACCAGACCCGCCACGTCAAAATCGTTGGTGGCCATTGCCAACGCGATGCCGCACACCGCGCCCAGCACGATGCGCACCACCAGCGGCGCCAGTTTGGTGCGGCTGGGGACGAACGACGTCTTGTCCGCGATGAGCTCACCCAACGCCAGTGCGGAGAGGATATAAACCACCGGCGTCGATCCCAGCACGCCGAAGTGGGAATCGCTGATGTCGATCCATTTCAGATGCGCGGCCCAGCCGATTGCTGCGATAGGGGTCATGGAGCGCAGTCCCACCAGCACCCCGATGGCAAACTCCATCGCAAATATCCATTCAGTGTTCATGCACGAGTTTTTTAATCCACTGCGGAGGAGGTGTCAACCGAAAGGTTCTTCGCGTCCGGCAGATGGATCGACGATCAATGCTAAAAGCGGCACAATCCGCCGAAGTCCCGATGAAATCGGAACGTTTCCAAACAAGAAATAAAAAATCATGAAAACCGGATTTCCCTGCGGGCCGGTTACTGGGGAAAGTGGTCGATGGGAAAGTCGAGCGGAGAGCCCAGGTCGAGCTCGTCCGACGGGCCTTCTGCTCCGGGCTCACCAGTCTGCTTTTCCTGCTTGCGCTGTTCTTTTTTAGCGGATTTGTCGCGCCGTTTTTCCTGGCGCTTCTGTTCCTTCTGCTGCTTGCCAAATGTGGAGCGTGATCGACCGGCCACGGGCGTTCCTCTTAATCTTGAAATCAAAAAACGTGGGCCCTTTAAGGGCGCATACTCAATGATAACAGCAGCGGGGCGAACTGCCCTCCGATTGAACTTCCGCGGCGCAAAAATCGTAGAATACTCACCGTTATCGCCCTTTCAGGAGACTCCCATGTTCTGTAATCAATGTGGAACGCCGCTGCAGCCTGGTTCCAGCGTTTGTGCCAAGTGTGGAGCAACGGTGATCGCCGCCGCGCCGGCCGCGGCCTATTCGCCCGGGATTTATCCCTCGACGGCTGCCATTCCGGCGGGATCAATGCCGCTGCCTTCCAGCCTGTCTGCCGCGGTCGCTTTTGAAGTGCTGAAATTGCCCTACCAGCAACAAATTATTTTCGTGGACGAATACCGCCGCCGCTCCAAGGAACTGGCGATCGCCTACTTGTTCCTGATTTGCCTGTTCTCCCATTACGCGTACCTGGGCCGGTGGGGCCTGCAGGTCGCCTTCTGGCTTACGGCGGGCGGCGCCGGCATCGGGTGGCTGGTGGATATTTTTCGCCTTCCCGGTGTCGTCAGGCAGTACAACGACTGGGTGGCCCTCGATCTGCTGCAGCAGATGAGTGC
>JBBSHD010000230.1:0-4392 GCA_038253455.1 Terriglobales bacterium
GAAGTCTGGATGCCGGCAGCCGGATGGAACGGGAAATACCAGGGCCGGGGGAACGGTGGTTTCGCGGGCGAGATCAGCTATTCGGAGATGACTGCGGCACTGTCCCAGGGGTATGCCACGGCGGGCACCGACACCGGACACAAGGGAACGCCGGTTGATGCCGGCTGGTCGCGCGGCCATCCTGAGAAGGTCATCGATTTTGGATATCGCGGGATTCACGAGATGACGGTCAAGGCCAAGGCCATCATCAAGGCATTCTATGGGGACGCGCCGCGCCACTCCTATTTTGCGGCGTGTTCCAATGGCGGACGCGAAGCGCTGATGGAGGCCCAGCGTTTTCCCGAAGATTACGACGGCATCCTGGCGGGTGCGCCCGCTTATTACTGGACCCATCTGCTGACCGCGGCGGTGTGGAATATGCAGGCGACGCTGCAAGATCCCGCCAGCTACATTCCGCCGGAGAAGATCCCGGTGATCAGCGCCGGAGCGCTGGCCGCCTGCGATGCGCAGGATGGAGTAACCGATGGCCTGGTCAGTGATCCGGCGTCGTGCCACTTCGATCCTGCCGTCTTGCTGTGCAAGGCCGGGGATGGGGCCCAATGCCTCACCGCACCCCAGGTGGCAGCGCTGCGAAAACTTTATGGGGGACCGCATAACCCGAAAGGCGAGCAGATTTTTCCGGGCTTCGCCCCGGGAGGTGAAGACGGCCCCGGCGGCTGGAAGCTGTGGATCACCGGCAGCTCGCGGGGCAAGGCCCTGCAGGTTCCATTCGGCAACGGGTTTTTCAGCAATATGGTTTACGCGGACCCGACGTGGGACTACCGTAAATTCGATTTTGACAGCGGCCTAAAATTTGCGGACCAGAGCGAAAGCGCGGCGCTCAACGCCACCAGTGCGGATTTGAAGAAATTCAAGCAGCGCGGTGGGAAGCTGATCGTTTATCACGGCTGGAGCGATCCCGCGATCTCGCCCTTTACTTCAATTGCTTACTACAACAGCGTGGTGCGCCAGATGGGCGCTAGCGATACCCCGGCGTTCGCGCGCCTTTATATGGCGCCGGGCATGCAGCACTGCAACGGAGGCCCGGGCCCCGATTCATTGGGCCAGCAGGGCAATTCCCAACCGGCTGATCCCGGACACAATGTTTATGCCGCCCTGGAGCGCTGGGTGGAAAAAGGAGAGGCCCCCGAAAAAATTGTGGCCACGAAATATGCGGGAGGTCCAGGTGAGGCGCGACGGGTCAAGATGACGCGGCCGCTGTGCCCTTACCCCCAGAGCGCGAAATATAAAGGGACGGGAGACAGTAACGACGCCGCCAATTTCGAGTGCGTGGCGCCCCGGTAGCGCGAACAGGATGCCATCGCCAAAGTTTCGCATTTGATTAGCCGGGCGAACACGCGGTCATCATCCGACAAGTTTCACCGCGCGAAAATCTTATCCGGTTGTCATTCTGACGACGCTCGGTTTCATCGTGTAGTTGATGGGTGGAGTCAAAACGCCAGCAGGTTAGCGGCGGTCTGGCTGGCCTGATCGAGATTTCCCGTCAGGCCCTGCGCCTTTTCTCTAAACGTATCCGCCGGGCCGGAATGGCCGCTCTGGCGCAATGATTCTTCGAGCAGCAAATAGCCTACTGCCGTGGGTTGCACAGCCAGTGCGTGCAGGTATTGTGTGATGGCCTGGTCGAAGTCGCGGTTTCTGCGCGCGATCAATCCCAGGCCGATCAGGGCGATGGGCTTATCGGGATCGAGCCGCAGGGCAGCCTGAAAATTTTCGCGGGCGTGATCGTAATCCCCGGTCTGTCGGCACAGCGAGGCCAGGTTGCTGTAGGCGTCGGCCCTCACCGACGGGTCTCCTGCGGACTGGAGCACCTTCTGGTATTGCTCGCGGGCCCGCAGCAGGTCGCCGTGGGAGTGGTAGTACACGCCGATGTTGAGATTGGCGGGAGCGTCGGCGGGAAATATCTCGACCGCTGACCGGTAGTGCTGAAATGCCCCTTCGATGCGACCCTGGCTGATGAGCACATCGGCGAGCTTGTCGTGGGCGACAAAATTATTCTCGGTAACCTCGAGAGTGTGCGTCCACAGGGTTTCGCTGTCATGCCAGAAACTGATTTGATGCGCGGAGATGGCGGCGCACGCGATGAGCACGGCGACCGCGGGAATCGCAGTCCCCGCGAAGGGGAGTTGCCCCTTCCTGGCTGTATCGGCGATCGCCCACACCACCATCATGAACAATCCGATGAAGGGCAGGTAGGCGTAGCGATCGGCCAGCGCCTGGCTGCCAACCTGCACCAGGCCGACCATGGGAACCATGGTCCCCAGGAACCACAACCATCCCACTGCGAGGTAAGGTTGGCGCCGCGCGCGAACCACCAGCACGGTGACGGCGCCGAGCAGCAACGCCGATGCCACCACCTGCCATAGCGGTAGTGAGTCGCCGGGGTGAGGGTAGAGAACCGCCAGGTTGACCGGCCACGCCGCTTTCCCCAGGTAACGAACATAAGCAACCACGGCATTGGAGAGCCGGGATGCCGGTGAAAACCCCATCGCGGACTGCAATGCGCCGTTGACCGAGCGCAGCGCGCCGCCGGCAGCCTGGGCGCGCACCGTGAGGATCGCGCTAATCACGGTCAGCATTAGGAGAGGAATTTTTTCGAGGACCAGCCAGGCCGGAGATCGCGGCGGCGTTTCGGGGACTCCCTGGGCCGCGTTGGGAAGCGGCCATCCGGCGAAGCGGCGTAGCGGCCAGTAATCCCACAACAGCAGCACGAAAGGGAAGGTGATGATCTGGGGCTTGGCCATCAGTCCCAGGGCAAACAGGCCCGCGACGGCGAGGTAGCGGCCCACCGCGGGCCGCCGCGCATAGGCGGTGTAGGCCAGAAGGGCCAGCAGGAAAAACAGCATGCTGAGGACGTTCTTGCGTTCCGAGGCCCAGGCCACCGATTCGACGTTCACGGGATGCAGCGCGAACAGCGCCGCCACCATGAGGCTTGCCCAGGTGGCGCGAGTGGCGCGGCGCAGCACCCAGAAAAGCAGAAGCGCATTGATGGCATGCAGAAGAATGCTGACGAAATGATGTCCTGCGGGATTGAGATTGAAAAGCTGAACATCGAGAACGAAAGAAAGCCAGGTGAGAGGATGCCAGTTGGAATATTCGAAAGTGCCAAACGCCCAGGGAAGGGTCCCGCGGTTGAAGCCGGCGCGCACATGAGCGTTTTCGGTGATGTAGCGGTCGTCGTCGAAGTTTACGAACTGGTTGCGCAGCGCAGGCGTGTACACCAGCAGCGTGGCCGCGAAAAGCAGCAGGTTGAGAACGATGATCCGCCGGCGGCCAGCAGCGAAGAAGGAGAGCGAGGAGCTCGAAGCTGGGGAGGAAGACGGCATATTCGCTGGCAGAAGGATAACCGGGGAATCGCTACGGTTGCTCGACTATCTCAATTCCCGGGGGAGCGGCGAAACGGAATGCGGAATCGGGCAGCGCCAGGTTCTCGACTATATGGGAGAACCTGAACTCGGTGATGGCGCCATCGACCTCGTCAATTTCCATGCGCTCGATCTGGCTCTGCGGGTTGATTTCGAGCACAACCTGGCTGATGCGGTCGGCCAGGTTGCGGGGCACGCCGCGCAAAACCACGTTGCCGGCGGCCAGCGGCGTAAGATCGACGGCCAGCGACAACCCATGCAATTCATTTTCCAGCCGGGTGTGTCCCAATAGAAAACGCAGCGGCGATCTCAGGTCATCGATCTTTTTTACCGAAGATTTGCGCGCCTGCTTTTCCCCGGGCACGTAGAAGTATGCGGTCTTGCCGTCGCTGATAAAGAATTTAGGGCGCGGCTCGCGATATTCCCAACGCATCTTTCCCGGCCGTTTGAGTTGCAGCACGCCCGATTCGGTGCGGGTAATACCGGCGCCTTTGTAGGTCTCGGTGAAATCGGCCCGCATGGTTTGCAGGGTGTTGTAGTGGCGGTCCACGGCGGCGGCGGTGCGGGTCACCGGGGATGCTGGCGCGCCATATAACCGTGCCCCCGGCAAGAGGAAGATCAAGCAGACGATCAGGTTCGCTTTTTGGCGCGTCATAAGTACATGATAGGGCTTAGTACGGCGGCGTGAATTAGTTAAGTGAGATAGCCGGGTATCCAGCGAGGGGGCAACCTTACCATCTCGGGGCACCCTGCCACCCTAATCGTGTGGGCCACTCGCGAAGTGTACGACCGGACCCATCCGCGGGCGCGCGGTGAGTTGGGCGCTGACGTCGAATATTTGTTTGTAGCATGAGTGGACCGGGCATTCGAGAAGAGTTCGTCCTATAAAAATTCCGAGTCAACTCAAAGAAATTCCTGCTTGGAAAGAAATCTAAGATATTGGTTGTCATTCTGACGACCCCCGGCTTTA
>JBBSHD010000231.1:0-4392 GCA_038253455.1 Terriglobales bacterium
ATCCTGATGATCTCGGGGTTCGACAAATATTTTCAGATCGTGCGCTGCTTCCGCGATGAAGACCTGCGCGCCGACCGCCAACCGGAATTCACCCAGATTGATCTGGAAATGACGTTTCCCCAGCAGGAAACAATTTTTGACGTGACCGAAGGCTTTCTGACCGCGGCATTTGCCGCCGCGGGACTCTCGCTGGCGGTCCCCTTTCAACGCATGACTTACGACCAGGCCATCCGCCAGTACGGCAGCGACAAGCCAGATCTGCGGCTGCCCCCGATGGCGGACGTGCGCCAGGTGTTTACCCAGGAGAACCTCGATGCTCTGACTCTTACAGGCATGCTACCGGTGGTGGCGATCGTTATACCGAAAGTGGGCGAGCTCTCGCGCCGCGAACGCGACGAAAACCAGCAGCTCTTCTCCGCCCCCAACCTCAAAGTAATCACCGACTGGAAGCGCCTGGAAAAATCTTTTCCCTCGGCTGCCGCGCAGATCCGGGAGCTGGTCCGCGCCGCGCCCGAAGACCTGGTGGTGCTGGTGGGCGCCGGGAGCGCCACAGATACATCGCCCAAATCACAGACCGCGGTATACACCGCGGCCGGCGGGTTGCGGTTGGCGCTGTCGCAGAAATATGCCGTCCGCCACGGGCTGTTGCAGAGCGGTAACTTCCAGATGGTCTGGGTCACCGACTTTCCCATGTTCGAATATGACGAGAAGGAATCGCGCTGGAACGCCGCTCACCATCCCTTCACCTCGCCTCACGATGGCGACATGGAAAAGCTCGGCGAAGGCTCTGACCTGGGCGCGGTGCGCGCGCTGGCCTATGACGTGGTGTTGAACGGCACCGAACTGGGCTCGGGAAGCATCAGGATCCATCGCCAGGACGTGCAGCGAAAAATTTTCGCCGCCATGGGAATCGCGGACGAAGACGCCCAGTCGCGTTTCGGATTTTTTCTCGATGCCCTCGAATATGGCACCCCGCCCCACGGCGGCATCGCCCTGGGACTCGATCGCATCGTGATGATTCTCGCCGGAGCGCAAAGCCTGCGTGAGGTCATTCCATTCCCTAAGACCGCCCGCGCCGTCGATTTGATGGTGGACGCGCCCACTCCGGTCAGCGATGCCCAGTTGCGGGAGTTGGGGATCCAGGTCAAAAAATAATTCGCTGGTTTGCATAAACCTGTACAGCTGATTGACCGTTTCTCCTCGCAATTTTGTTTGTGCCGGCCCGGCCGCCCGGCGGGCGTTAAAATCGAGACTCCTCCTTCCATGGGACGCATTCAAATACTTACCGATAATGTCGCCAACAAGATTGCCGCCGGCGAGGTGGTGGAGCGGCCGGCTTCGGTGGTGAAGGAGCTGCTGGAAAACTCCATCGATGCCGGCGCCACGCGGATTCTTATCCAGGTGGAAGGCGGCGGCAAGAAACTCATTCGCATCACTGACGATGGCTGCGGAATGGTGCGCGACGACGCCATGCTGGCCTTCGAACGCTACGCCACGTCAAAAATCAAGGATGCCGACGACCTTCTGACCATTTCCACCCTGGGCTTTCGCGGAGAGGCCCTGCCTTCGATCGCATCGGTGGCGCGCATCACCCTGGAGACCTCCCCCGCGGGCCAGCCCGGCGTGGAAGGCGCCGGCCGGGGGGAAGGCACGGTGGTCGAAATTGCGGGTGGCAGGATCCTGCGCATCGAAGACATTGGCGCGCCGGTGGGAACGTCGATCAGCGTGCGCGATCTTTTCTTCAACACTCCCGCGCGCAAGAAATTTCTCAAGGCGGAATCGACCGAGATGTCGCACATCGCGACCCTGGTCACGCAATACGCGCTGGCCCATCCCGACAAGCATTTTGAGCTGCACTCCGCCAGTCATGCTGTGCTAGTGGCGCCGCCGGTAGCCGAACATTCGGAGCGCATCTACCAGGTCTTCGGCAAAGAGCTGCTGGAAGGCCTGATCCCGCTGGCCGCGCAGATGCCCATGAACCATGTGGGATTGCCGGAGCCTCCGCCCTGGCGCCGTCCCGCTGAATACCAGCGTCCCGAACCGGGAGAGGTGCGGCTGCACGGCTTCGTCTCCAAGCCCGAAATTCAAAAACTGAACCGCAACTCCATCTTTGTCTTCGTCAATCGCCGCCTCATCCGCGATCGCGTCATCATGCACGCGCTCAGCGAAGCCTATCGCAACATTTTGCCGCCAACCGTCTTTCCGGTGGTGCTTCTGTTTCTGGAAATTCCCAGCGAAGAAGTTGATGCCAACGTGCACCCGGCCAAAACCGAAGTCCGTTTTCGCCAGCAGGGTTTCATTCACGATTTTGTGCGCGACTCGGTGCGCGTGGCCCTGATGAAGGCGCGTCCCGTGCCGCAATTCACCCGCGAAATCTCGGCGCAACCCACCGCCGCCCGAATTTCGCCGGGATCAGCGATCCACTCCAGCTCGTACCTGCCGCCCAGTCCTTTTTCCGGTGGGCATGATGCCGCCCGCGCGCAAGGAGCGCTGCTTGAGCCCGGTCCGGATTTTATTCTGACCGCGCAAACGCTGCCGCCGATGAACGAGCGCCTGCAATTCGACCACGCGGCCGCATTTGAACTGAATACCAACGCCACCGTGCCGGCGGCGCGTCTGGCCCCGGGCGCGGAACTGGCGGGCAGCGGGTTTTCCGGCCCGCGCTCCCCGGCATTTCAATCGGTCCCCAGCGACACCTGCGCCGGGGCCATCGATCCGCCGGGCGCGGAGGCGGATTCCGAAGGCTCTGGACAGCTTTATTCGTTATCGTCGCTCAAGCCGCTGGGACAGGTGCGCGACTCGTTCATCCTGGCGGTGAACCACGATGGGCTTTGGATCGTGGACCAGCACGTCGCCCACGAGCGCATCTTGTTTGAACGAATTTTGCGGCAGCGCGCCGCCAAAAATGGTGAGCGCGTCGAAGGCCAGCGATTGCTGCTGCCGCTCATCATCGAGCTGACTCCCGGGCAGCAGGCGGTGTTTACCGAAATTTCCGGCGAACTGGGCTTGAACGGATTTGAGGTGGAACCCTTCGGCGCGCGCACCGTGGCCATCAAGACCGCGCCCGCGGGCCTCGACGCGGCGGTGGTCGAGCGTATGCTGGTAGAGTTGCTCGACCAGCTCGAAGGCGAGCAGCCGGGCGAAAATCTGGAACGCGCGCGCGGCCGCATAGCCGCCTCCATCGCCTGCCATGCCGCCATCAAGGTCAACATGCCGCTGCAGCAGAATAAGATGGAGTGGCTGCTTTCCGAGCTGGCCAGGACCGAATGTCCGATGACCTGCCCGCATGGGCGTCCGGTGGTATTGCGATATTCGGTTAAAGAAATTCAGCGGGCGTTCAAGCGCATCTAAGCACACGAAGCGCCCAAGAACCCTCAAAAATCAATCATGACAGAAACCGAATTACAGGAGAGAAGGCGCCACAAATGGCGTCTCGATGGCCGGCCGATGCGCACCCTCGAAGAGGCGCGCGAATTTATGGAGTCGGTGGGCTTCTGCCTGATGTACCCACTGAAGCCGGCGGTGCTGGCGCCCACATTTGTCGGCGCATATTTGGGCAACGATGAGAACCTGCCGACCTGGCAGCATGTGTTTGCCGACCCGCGCGCCACCGAGTCACTGGAATTGATGGTGCGTCTGCTGCGCGAGCGCACGGCGTATGAGACCAATCTTTTTGGCAAGACCAACTTTCTGGTTTCGACGGCGGTGTTTCCATTTTTCTACGCGCTGATGGGCGACCGCAATCCCCGGCGCACGGTGCGCGAAAACAGCGTGACCGGGCACGGCAAGCTTTCCGCGCTGGCGCAGGACGTGTATCGCGCCGTCCAGGACCACGGGCCTATTACCACCAGGAAATTCGGCGGGCTGGTGGGCGGCGAGCTATCCGACGCCGCACTGGATCGCGCGTTGAACGAACTTTGGGCGTCGCTGATGATCACCCGAGTGGATTACAACGCCGCCGATGGCGCGTCGTGGGACGTTCTCTACCGCTGGTCGCCCGAAGCCGTGAAGGAAGGCGGACAGTTTTCGGTGGCCGAAGCGGTTTCGGCGCTGGTGTCGAAGTATCTGGATTGCGTGGTGGCCGCGGAGCCGCGCGAGGTCGAAGATTTTTTTGCTCCCATGGTGGCCAGGTCGCGGGTTAGCGAGGCCATCAAGGCGCTGCTGACCACGCGCGACTTCAGTTTTTCCCATACCGGCGAGCGGTCGCTGGTGTGCATGACCCCGGTAGCTACCGGGCCGGGAAAATTTCCCCGCATGCCGCGTACCGTATCATCTCCGCGTTCAAGAAGCGCGCAGGCAGAAGTTCGGGAGAACGGCCAGCCCGTTGTTGCTTCCTCTGAACTCGCAGCGGATCAGATTCACGCCGCTTCCCCAGAACAGGACGGGGCAAAG
>JBBSHD010000232.1:0-4336 GCA_038253455.1 Terriglobales bacterium
TGGTGACGCGGCCTTCGTAGCGCTTGGCTTCGTACTCGGGAATGCCCAGGCCGATCAATGCTCCGGTGATGCCGAGCACTGCTCCGCCCACGCTCGCGCCCGCCAGGGCCGCCATGATGGGTCCCGCGGCGATGAAGGGTCCGATGCCGGGGATGGCCAGCGCGCCGATGCCGGCCAGCCAGCCCAGGGTTCCGCCGATGACCGCGCCGGAGGTCGCGCCAGTGGTCGCGCCTTCCGGCGCCTTGGTGCCCTTTTCGTGCGCGAAAGCCTTGGTGCCCACGTTCTCGGGGAATAGGACGGAAATGTCGGTGTTTCTGAAGTCGTTGGCTTTCAGAGCGTCCACTCCATTTTCAACGCTTGAATAAGAGGAATAGATGCCAAAGACTGCGATGTTTTTAGGAACTGCTGTAGCCATGAAGTACTCCTTTGGTTTTGTGAATTTGTTTTTCGTTTGATGGTTAATCTGAATCCGGCTTGACGGAAATTTCGCTGGTCACGTTGTTTGCGCCCGCGATTTCTTTCGCCCTGGTTTCAACCGCTGCTTTTTCCACCGCCGTGCGCACCGGGCCTTTGAGTGTGACCTTGCCGTCGCGGGCGATGATCTTTATGTTGTGAGCGTAAGACGAAAGACTCTTGTCGGAATAAATCTCGTGGCGGATCAAGCGCGCGGTTTCGCGGTCGGAACGGTTGCTCTTGGCCTGATCCGCGGTGACTTCGTTGGGGTTCAGGTCGCGCTGGTTGACCTTGCTGTTGTCAGCCGCCACCGCGCCGCCGCTACCCGAGGTCGCGGTTGCCGGCCGGGCGCGCTCAAGCGCCGGACGCAGGCGTTCCGCGGGGCGATCGGACATTGATTGTGCAGGCTGCGCAGCCACTTTCCTTGCCGGCTTTTTCTTGCGCAAGCGCGGCGCCCGGGTGGTGGTCTGGATTGCGGCTTCTCCCGAAGCGCCTTGGGGATGCGTGGCATCGATCTGCACCGCTTCCGGGGGCGGAGTCTGTGCCGGGGTTGCGCTCGAGGCGGGCTGATCTGCCGGGGTTGCTGCCGGGGTTTCGGGCTGGTTCTGCCTGTTCGAAGGGGAGGTCTCAGGAAGATTGGCGGCAGGACGGGCTGCGTCAACCGGAGGCGCCTTTTCCACTGGGGGAGCGCTGGGAACCGGGGGCGCACTCTGCACAGGCGGCGCCTGGTTGGGGGCGGACGACTGCGCCCAGGCCGGCGCCAGGCAAGCCAAAATCATGCCTGCCGGCAATAAAAATCGGATTACAGATTTTCGCAAGATCATGGCTAACCTCGAATTGGGTTAGATGCGGCCGAACGGAATTAAACAGCCCGCTGCACAACAAAAATCAATTGGCCTCGCATCGCAGCTCAAAAAAGGGATGCGAAAACGGAAGAGACAGTTGCTCCGCCGCACACCAGGCGGGCTCATTTAATCGGGCTGTAACATGAACCGTTGCGCGGCGCCATTTTCTGTGC
Organism: Terriglobales bacterium; assembly: GCA_038253455.1. Classification (GTDB taxonomy): domain Bacteria; phylum Acidobacteriota; class Terriglobia; order Terriglobales; family Acidobacteriaceae; genus JBBQWT01. The sequence continues at coordinate 1,472 of JBBSHD010000232.1, forward strand.
AGAACCTCCTCATTATGGCGATTGCGGTCTGAAAGCCTGGAAAATCAGATCACTTGGAAGTTGGTTTGCATTGATGTCCTCCGCACAGAAGTATGCGTTTTAAAAGAATTGTCATTCCGAGCGCAAGCTGAGGAATCCTTTGTTTCCTTGACACAATCCGCGCCAGCGGCCCAGACGCCGAACTCAAAGAATCGACGCTCAGGTTTTACGCGTAGCCTGCCTTTGACTCTAACCGCGGAAGGAAAAAATTCCATCATCCCATCCGCGGGGCACGGCGCCGACTGGGCGTGCATGCAGCAGGTGTGCAAGGAGGGGTTCAGCATTCACTTTGGGAAAACACTGGCTTGATTTTAGGGAAGGCGTGGAAGATTGATCAAAGGCAGGCTGCGCGTAGAACCAATTCGAAGTTCGGGTGAATCCATTGATTCAGGCTGGGACTCATGCCGACGTACAGGAAACAAAGGGTTCCTCGACTTCGCTCGGAATGACAATTCATTTGAAACGGGCGCTGTGTACCGGAGGATATATAAAACGATATCTAAAACGTGGCTTCCGTCCGGGGCCGAGACGAAGAGCTCCAAGAAGCGGCCGCTCCATCGTGTGGATTCATCGTCGGGCCGCGGGCGCGGCGCGATGTGAACTAGATTCGATTGCGCGGAGCTACCCTAGAATTTCGCGGGCGCCGCGTTGGCGCCGACCGGCGGCCCTTTGAGCGCTGCCAGGCGCGCGGTGGCGAGGTCAATCGCCGAGCTGGGGATTACGTCGGTTTCACTCGCATTGTTGGCCGAGGTCTTGGTGATCTTGGCCTGGGCCTCAGCTTTTTCTTTCGCGACCTTGCCGTCGGTCTGAATCTGCTGGTAAATTTTGATGGCCTCGGCCGGCTGCTTGGCCTCTAACGCGCTGGCCAGCTCCAGTTGCGCGGTGATTTTGGGGACCGACATGGTGGGCCTGTCCACGAGCTCGCGGTAAACGCGAATGGCGTCGTCGGGTCGTCCCGAAGAACGGTATAAGGATCCCAGGGCAAATTTTGCCAGTGAAGAAACCTCGGGACCGCTGTCGTCAGCCGCTTGTTTCAAAGTGCTTTCCGCTTCCGCATTGTTGCCCGTGTCGATGGAGGTGACACCCGCGAAGTAGCGTGCGGCCTTGCCCGCGGGGGTGTGCGAATAGTTCGATGCCAGGCCGGCAAATTGTTTGTGGGCTGCCGCGCCGCGATCCGCCGCTGAAGTATAGGAGGGCACGCCGGGTTGTTCCGGCGCTCCCGCAGGACGCAGCGGGGCGGAATAAGTTCGCAGGGCCTTGCCCAACTCTTCGCCGGCTTGCTGGTTGCGCTGGTTGTTGTAGTACCAGGCGGCGGCGCCGATCAGCACCACCAGCAGCGCGGTCACCGCGGTCAAAACCACGCTCTTGCTGTGGCCCAGCGCCCAGTTATAGGTTCCCTGGGCGGTTTCGGCAAACTTATCCTGCTTCAATTCGCGTCGTGTATAACTTTGCACTGAATTCCTTTAAGGGGTTAGTGGGAAACGATTTAACGGCCGCCGGGGTGGCGGAAAGGTAAGTTTAACAGGCTTAATTTGGCACCGTCAAACCGGGCTCCGTTGACATCAGCCGGTCGCGGCTCGTACGATGACACTCCCCGCCTTCTCCAATGAACGAACAAACCATCTCTCACTATCGAATTCAGGAAAAAATCGGCGGCGGCGGCATGGGAATAGTCTAACGCGCCGAAGATACGAAACTTGGCCGTAGTGTCGCGCTAAAATTTCTGCCCGAGGGCAGCACGCCGATTCGGCGGCAGTCGAGCGCTTTCAGCGCGAAGCGCGGGCGGCTTCCGCGCTTAACCATCCCAACATCTGCACTATTTACGAGGCAGATGAAAAAGACAACCGGCCTTTCATCGCCATGAAACTGCTGGAAGGTGAGACCGTCAAGCACCGTATCTCTCATCATGCGCTGCGGGCGGAGGAAATCGTGGATTTCGGCATCCAGATCGCCGATGCCCTCGATGCAGCCCACACCCGCGGCATCGTGCATCGCGACATCAAGCCCGCCAATCTTTTCATCACCCAACGCCGCCAGATCAAGATCCTCGATTTCGGCCTGGCCAAACTTCTCTTGCAGGTGGACCGCCTCGAATCCGCCCTGGAGACCGCATTGCCTAATGCAGCCAATGCGAATGATCTGCTTACCAGTCCGGGTTCAACCCTCGGGACCATCGCTTACATGTCGCCCGAGCAGGCCAAAGGCGAGCCGCTTGATGCACGCACGGATTTGTTTTCTTTCGGGGTTGTGCTCTACGAGATGGCTACCGGGAGGATGGCCTTCGATGGCAGTACATCGGCGCTGATTTTCGACGCAATCCTGCATAAAGAAGCCAGACCCATCCATCAAATCAATCCCAATTTACCCAGGGAACTCGAGCGCGTCATTACTAAAGCGCTTGAGAAAGACCGCGAAATGCGTTATCAGGCCGCAGCCGATCTGCGCACGGACCTCAAGCGTTTGAAGCGCGATTTGGAATCTGCCGCCGGCTCCGACGCTCCAAAATCCGTTCCGGCAGCGCCTCGAGATAGCAGTGGATCGGTAGTGGCCGCGCCGGCGGAAAAATCCGTTGCCGTGCTTTACTTTGAGAACCTGAGCAGCGCGAAGGAAGACGAATACTTCCGTGACGGCATGACCGAAGACATCATCACCGAACTCTCCAAGGTGAGGGATCTGCGGGTCTTTCCCCGGCCCGCCATCGCGCAGTATCGTGATAAGTCGGTTACCGCACCCCAGGTAGGACACGATCTGAATGCCGCTTATGTGCTGGGCGGAAGCCTGCGCCGGGCAGGAAACCGCGTTCGCATCAGCGCGCAACTCATCGAA
>JBBSHD010000233.1:0-4330 GCA_038253455.1 Terriglobales bacterium
GATTTGGCGGAAATAGAGTTAATGAACGCTTTTCAGTTAAGGCTTTTCCGCAAGGAGTCCACGGCGAGCCAGGTACGCTCCGCGCAACTACTCTTTCTGAGTGACCTGGAACAAGGGGTATTCCAAAGGACGCCGATGGCTGGCGGGGCAATATTTGAGCGAGCTTTACAACTTTCGCGCAAGTGGACCTCTTCGATCGGTACACGCTCGCTTGACATCCTCCACGTGGCGATAGCATTGGAGCACGGCGCCGAAGCTTTTTATACCTTTGACCGCCTACAGGCAAAGCTCGCGGAACGTGAAGCACTGAAAGTTTCCTGAAAAAAAAGGTTTATTCCGCAAGCTGATGCAAGTCGCACAAATCTCATTCTTACAGCGGCTCCAGCCGCAATGCCGCCGGCCCGGCGGGCCCCAGTTCCTGCAATAACTCGAGCACGCTGCGGTGCAACCCAGGATGCCTTACTTCCGGCGCGATCTCAGCCAGCGGCGCCAGCACGAACCGGCGCTCCTGCATGCGCGGATGCGGAATTTGCAGGTCTCCCGATTCAACTAACTCCTGATCAAATAAAACGATATCAATATCGATGGTCCTCGGGCCTTTGGGCGCCGAAGCGTCGCGCCGGCGTCCCATATCTTTTTCGATAGCGAGTATCCCCGCCATCAATTCCTGCGGTGATTTATCGGTCAGCAGCAGCACCGCGCAGTTGATGAACCAGGGTTGCTCCTTGTAATCGACCGGCTCGGCGGCATAGGCCCGCGACTGGGCCATGACTTCTCCGCAGGCTCCCAGCTTCTCGATGGCCAAGCGAAGGTTCTCGCGGGCGTCGCCGATGTTGGATCCCAGGGAAAGATAGGTCTTATGGGTCATTGGCGGGAGCCGGGGCGGTGCTCGCTCCGGAAAAAACCTGGGTGACCTGGTCGCGTTCTACTTTATAGATCACGTAGTGAGTTTCGCCCGCGCCGTAGGCGTGGAAAAGAAGGTCGCCGCGGCGGGAGCCTTCCGCATCAATCGCATCCACCAGTTCCAGCCGGGGATAAATATCGAGGTGATTGGTATCGCTGACTTGCGAAAAAATTGTGCGGGGCACGCCCTCGACATCGAGGCGCGCCACCACCGTGACAAAGGTTCCGGTCGAGCTGCCGCCAAGCGCCGTTCCCCGTGTCTGCGCGGAATAAACAATGACCTCCTCATTGCTGGCGGTGAGGTCAAAAGGCCGTATCTGCACTTGCTGGAACGCGGGCAGGGATTCTGTTGCGACGGCCCGCGGTTGGCGGGACTTCCATCGGCGGGACCTCGATCGCGTGGACGATTCCCCCGACGGCGCCAGCGCCGCAGCGGCCCGGCTGGTGATCGCCGCCCCGCCGTTATGCTCGCGCTGGTATTTTTTTATCCCGGCGGCCGCCAGTGAGGTCATCGCCCCGCGCATCCGCGCTTCTTCCCCGGGCCTCCAGGCATAGGCGTAAGCCCGCGGCTCACTCGACTGCTCATCGGAAATTGCTGCCATGGTTTCGCCGGCTGCCGCCGGTGTCACCACCTTTCCCGGGCTTGATGCTGAACCAATGATCTTGCCCGGCACGGTGGAGGGCGTCTCTGCGGCAGACTTGCCGCGATGCAGCACCGGGCGATCAGGGTCGGCGCTCTCCGCAGAAGCATTGGGCGCGGGCGAACCGGACGCGTTCGCCGCCGGGCTATCCGGCTTGCCCCGGCGCAACACCGGACGGTTGGGATCGGCGCTCTCAGACGATCCACTTGAACCGGCCGGGATTCCACTGGCAGCCGGTTGCTCTGCGGGAACTGGCGTATCCGCGGAAGGAGTCACCGGGGCTTTCTTGCTGGCGACGCCTTCGGGCGATCGCTTCAGGTGCGGGCGTTCGTCCCGGTCATCGTCGCTTCCCACGAACACCGGCCGCTTGGCGAATGCACTCTCCGGAGCGCGCAGCTTCCAGCGGCCTCCCGCGACCCACGTTCCCTGCACCTGTTGGGCCGAGCTGATGGTGAAGAACCCCACCGGGGTTCCGCTGCGCTGGCCTTCATAAACGGTTTCCGGCTCCAGCGCCATGGGCAGCGAGCCGGCGTGGTAGAGAGTGGCATCGTAAAATTTTCCGTTGTCGAAAACCGCGATGGGAAACAAGTGGGGCGCGGTCTTGGCGGCGGGATCAGCGCTCCAGGTCAGCAACCCGATGGCGCGCAGCCGCGGCGCTGGTCCCCGCGACTGGGCTGACACCGATGACAGTCGCCAGGCCGGCGCCACCAGCATCGCTGCGATCACGGCCAGGCCCGCGAGCTTCACACCGGGGCGATGGCGCTGGCGGAGTTCGTTTAAGATGGGAACCATGTTGAGGCGAGAAATCTTATGGAAATAAGTCATCCTGCTCCTGATTTTACCCTGCGCGATGAAGAAGACAATGCGGTCTCGCTGCGGGATTTTCGCGGCCGCAAAGTGGTGTTGTTCTTTTTCCCCAAGGCCGACACTCCCGGCTGAACCATCGAAGCGTCCGGGTTCCGTGACGCCCATCATAAGATCCAGGAAACCGGCGCGGTGGTGCTGGGGATTTCCGCGGATTCCGTCAAGAAGCAGAAAGCCTTCAAGGACAAGTACGATCTGCCCTATACCCTTCTGTCAGATCCGGATAAGGCCGTCTGCCAGGCCTACGGCGTGCTTAAAGAGAAAAACATGTATGGAAAGATGGTGATGGGCATCGAGCGCACCACGTTCATCATCGATGCCGCGGGCAACATCGCGAGCATATTCCCCAGGGTAAAGATCGAAGGTCATGTGCAGGAAGTTCTGGCGCTGCTGCAATAACGCGCCTTCCGGGCCTGGTTAATCCGCCTTTGGCTTGCCGGAGACAAACGGATTGCCGGCCAGAATGTATCGCAGCTGTGCCTCGGTAGCTTTTCGTATGCCCACGCGAGGAGTGCGCAACACTCGTCCGCGAGGCGCACCGTCGTCCACGATCTGCAGATCGGAGATGCGGCTGGTCACGTCCTTCCCGTTGTCCAGCAGGCGGGTCACTTCGAGGGCCTGGCACAGGCGGCCCGGGCCACTGGTCAGCATTCGCCGTCCGCGCAGGCTGGTGAGATCTCCTTGGACGCCGCGCAACTCGGCCATGATCTCCATTCCGGCGAGGGGCTCAAGGGCCCTTATCAGCACACATCCGGCGTCGCCTTTGGGCATGCAGGAAATATTCAGGCAGTAGTGCATGCCGTAAATGAAGTAAACATAAGCGTGTCCGGGCTCGCCGAACAGGACGCTGTTGCGCGGCGTCATTCCTGATGCCGCATGGGCGGCGGCGTCGGCATCGCCCAGGTAGGCCTCCAGCTCGACGATTCTGCCGGCCAGCATCGTGCCTGCACTGCGCCGCAGCAACACCTTACCCAGCAGTTCGGGCGCAACCAGCCGGGGATCACGCGCATAAAAACGCCGTGCCAGGATCTTCCATTGAAGCGAGGATTTTTTAGCTGTGGTCATTACCCGCACGCCTGGTTTCGGCATCTTACTAAGCGAACATATATCCGCAATGACGGGGCATACCATCCCTGCGATCCTGATTGCGATCTACATTGTTTCCGGGAATCGCGATTACAGCCTGATTGGCAAAAGTTTTAAACTCAACTCTGCACTCACCGGTGGGCCACAAATTCCCCAATTCATTGTGGCACATCAATAAGGAGCGACAAACATGAAGAAAAATCACTCGTTGAAGGTTATGACAGTACTGGCGGCGGCATTGGTTCTTTCGGCGGTGGCCATGGCGGCCGGCATCCCCAACGGCGCCAATGTGACTGTGCGCGTGGGCTCGGCTATCAGTTCTGAGACCGCGCAGCCCGGCGATACCTGGGATGGCTCGCTGGCCAATGACGTCATGGTCGGCGGCGCCACCGTCGCCCGTTCCGGCGCGCCGGTGCGCGGCCGGGTGGTGGATTCGAAATCCAGCGGCAGGCTGCACGCCCCCGGCATCCTTTCGGTAAGCGTGACTTCCGTTGATGGAATCCCCGTAACCACGACCCGCGCCACCTTTGGCGGCAAGGGCCACACCAAGAGCAACGTCGAAAAGATTGGCGGAGGCGCCGCAGTAGGCGCGCTGATCGGCGGTCTGGCCGGCGGCGGAAAAGGCGCGGCCATCGGGGCGGGAGCCGGAGCGGCAGCGGGTACAGGTGTGGCAGTCGCCACCGGCAAGCAGGAAGCGGTCATTCCCGCGGAAAGCGCGCTGACCTTCACTGTAACTTCGGCCTCTTCCTCCACCGCAACCACGCGAGCCAGATCGCGTAGCCGCAGCCGCCGTCGCCGCTCCACCACTACCTCTACCATGCCCACGACATCGAATA
>JBBSHD010000234.1:0-4318 GCA_038253455.1 Terriglobales bacterium
GACACCGCGCTGCAATATGCGCAGGTGCGCAAGCAGTTTCGCGACCAGCCCATCGCATCGCACCAGTTGGTCCAGGAAAAACTGGTGTGGATGATCACCGAGATCACCAAGGCCCAGTTGCTGGCGCTGCAGGTGGGCCGGCTCAAAGACCAGGGCAAGGTTGCCCACCAGCATATCTCCATGGCCAAGCGCAATAATGTCTGGATGGCGCTGGAATGTGCGCGCATGGCGCGCGACATCCTGGGCGCCAACGGCATTGCCGACGACTACCCCATCATGCGCCACATGATGAACCTCGAATCGGTCAAGACTTACGAAGGCACCCATGACATCCACGCCCTGATCATCGGCTCCAACATCACCGGCATCGACGCGTTTTGACCCCAGCGGCAGAGCCTCAGCCGGGTGAACAGTTCCGCAATCCGAGCGCCTGAAATATGGCGATGCCAGGAGATAAAGATGGCCCCACGCAAAAAGTCATCCCCCGCCCACCGCAAAAATAAAGCTACCTCGGTTACTTCCGTCGCCTCGTCCAACGCCGAAGCCCCATCCTCAATTGGGTCTCGGTCCGCCGGGCATCCCGCAACTGGGCTTCCCTTAGCGAAAAACAACGCCGAAAAAGCGACGTTCACCACCCACCTTGAGAAAGAACTTTCGCTGGAATTCGTGCGGGTGGTGGAAGAAGCGGCCATCGCCTCTGCCCGCACCATGGGACAGGGCGAGCGCAAGCTCTCCGACCAGGCGGCCACCGAGGCCATGCGCCGGGTGATGGACGAAGTACCCATGCGCGGCACCATCGTCATCGGCGAAGGCGAGCGCGACGAGGCGCCCATGCTTTACATCGGTGAGCAGGTAGGCGCGCGTCCGGGGGAGGGCCATAGCTTTCCTGCGGTCGATATCGCGGTCGATCCCCTGGAGGGCACCAACCTCTGCGCCACCGGCGCTCCCAACGCGATCACGGTGCTGGCCGCTTCAGAAAAGGGAGGCCTGCTGCACGCCCCCGACTGCTACATGGAAAAGATCGTGGTCGGGCCTTCGAGCAAGGATGTAATCGATCTAGACGCTCCTCCGGCCGACAACCTCAAGGCCATCGCCAAAAGCCTGGGCCGCAAAGTACGAGAGCTGGTGGTGATCGTCTTAGACCGGCCGAGGCACGAAAGCTTGATCGAAGCCATCCGCGCGGCCGGTGCGCGCATACAGTTGATTGGGGACGGGGATCTTTCCGCGGGAATCGCAGCCGCGGTACTGGGCTCGGGCGTGCACGCGGTGATGGGCACCGGCGGCGCTCCCGAAGGAGTGATCACCGCTGCCGCCATGCGCTGCCTGAACGGCGAAATCCTCGCCCGCCTGGTCATCGATACTCCAGAATTGGAAAAGCGCGTCGCCAAAATGGGTATCACCGACAAGCGCCGGGTGTACCGCTCAGCCGACCTCGCACCCGGCCGCCACATAGTATTCGCCGCCACCGGAGTGACCGACGGCTCGCTGATGAAAGGCGTGCGCTTCTTCGGCGAAGGCATAAGAACCTCGTCCCTGGTAATGACCCGGGCCAGCCGCACCGTGCGCTTCATAGAAAGCATTCACCTGGTGCAGAAACCGGATGTGAAGGTGAGGTTCTTCTAGGAGTCTCTCCACGTCAGCGCCGACCCAACCCTCACCTCGCCCGCGGATGCGTCCGGTCATACACATCCATAATGTGCTTGATCGAGAGTTGCGTGTAGCGCTGGGTGGTTGACAGCCGCTCGTGGCCCAGCAGTTCCTGAATCGATCGCAGGTCGGCGCCTTCTTCCAGTAGGTGGGCGCCGAAAGCGTGGCGCAGGGTGTGCGGATGCACATCCGGAGACAGCCCGCTGCTCACCGCTACCTGCTTCACGATCCGGCCCACGCTGCGCGTGGTCAGGCGGCCGCCGCGAGCGTTGACCAACAACGCGCGTGACTTCTTTTTGCTGCGCGCCAATACCCCGCTGCGCACTGGCAGATAAATACTCAAAGCCTGGTTGCAGGATTCGCCCAGCGGCACATAGCGCTGCTTTTTGCCTTTGCCTTTTACCAGGATCACGCCGCTGGACCCGTGGATATCATCGAGGTCGATTCCCACCAGCTCCGAATTGCGGATGCCGCAGCCGTAGAGCAGCTCAAAAATCAGGCGGTCGCGTTCCACCAACGCTGAATTCCCTTCCGCGCCGGCGTCGAGGACGGTGTTCAGCTCTTCCACGGTGGGGATGCGCGGCAGATTTTTCGATAGCCGCGGAGTGCTCACCAGCCGCGCCGGACTGCTGCTCACGATGCCCTCGCGCGCCAACCATTTGAACAACGATCGCACCGCCGCCAGCGATCTCGCTACCGAGGTCTTGCTCAGGCCTTCTTCGTAAAGTTGCGAGAGAAATCCGCGGATGTGCAGGTGGTCGATCTCTTTCCATCCGGTTTCCGAGCCCACATGGGCGGCGAAACGCCGCAGGTCGGATTGGTAGGCGCGCAGGGTATGCGCCGACGCGGTGCGCTCGGTGGCCTGGCTGCGCAGGAAGTCAGCAATGGCCGCCGCCAGCGGTCCCGCAGCCGATTCCGGCGCGGGCGTGTCAATTGCGATTTTAGGTTCTTCAAGCATCGGGACCGCTGCTTCGCTCCGCGGCGGCCGGCCGCAGCCGCGCCCGCGGATGATGCTTGCGGTACACGTCTTTGAGATGGTCGATGGCGGTGTGGGTATAAACCTGGGTGGTGGAAATGTCGGCATGGCCCAGGATGCTCTGCACCGTGCGCAGGTCGGCGCCGTTCTGCACCATGTGGGTGGCGCAGCTATGGCGCAGCATGTGGGGGCTGGCATGGCGTCCCGCTTGTTTTGCGATCTCGGAGACGATTTGCCAGATCCGCAGGCGTCCCAGGCCCTTGCCGCCGCGGGCTATAAACAGCACTGGCGAACTTTGCATCTCGCCGCTCGCCGTGGTTTTCCTGAGCGCCCCGGCATCCCGCAGTGGCTCGCTCCTGGACCGGCGCGGCAACAGCTGCGGACGGGCTTCAGTTAAATAAGATTGCAGCACGGCCTGCGCGGATTTTCCCAGCGGCACGATTCGTTCCTTATCGCCCTTGCCCTTGACCAAGATGTATCCCGCATCGAGCTTCAGGTCGGCTAGCTTCAGGCTGGTCAGCTCCGACACCCGCAGGGCCCCGGCATAAAGCAATTCCAGGATGGCCCGATCGCGGAGCGCCATGGCGGCTTTTGCGGTTCCCAGCTTGGCCGGCCGCACCTTCAACATGGCCTCAACCTCGCCATTCGACAGCGCCTTGGGCAGCACCTTCCATTGCGACGGAGAATCGATGTTCAGCGTTGGGTCTTCTGCGATCATGCCATCGCGCAGCAGAAATTTGTAGAGGTGGCGCAAGGTGGAAAGCTTGCGCGCAATTGACCGTCCATCGAGCGAGTCAGAAACCGATTCCAGGTAGTTGCGCACGTCGGCCCGGGTCACGGAATTCAAAGGCTTGTCTTTTTTCGCGACAAAATCCGCGAACTGTTGCAGATCGCGGCGATAGGCGGAAATCGTCAGTGGAGCGAGCCCGCGCTCCACTCGCAGGTAGCCGGCAAAATCGGCGATCACGCGTTCATTCTGCATAGCTACCCTTATTATCCTCGCTGCATTGGTCTTCGCAGAATGACTAACCCTATGCTCCCCTGGGGGAAGCGATTGATCTCTTATCGAATTCCCAGAACTGGCGTTAGCGGTTTCTGTTTAGTTTTAGGTTTGACTTGAACGGGAGCAATCTGAAGAAGTTGCATGAGACTCTGTCGCCAGGCGGAACCACTATATGAATTGTCATCCTGGAGCGAGCTTTTGCTTCTTGTTTGAGCGAAGGAGCTTGCGTTTTCTTTGAATACTGACCGGCCCGAAGGAATTGTTTCCTTTCGCGGTTAGAGTCAACGGCAGGCTACGCGTAAAATCTGAGCATCGATTCTCTTGAATCTGCGGCAGGGGCCGGCTGCGTGGTTTGCGTCAAGGAAACAAAGGGTTCCTCAGCTCGCTCCAGGATGACAAGGTGTAGGGAGTTTTCGGTCGCCAGTTGTGTCTTATACAACTTCTAGAGATTGCCGCGGTTTGGGCAAACCCAACCGCGGCGATGTTGAGATGGAGTGACACTTCACGGGACAGTCAACGTTCAAAGAAAGCGCAAGTTCCTTGGCTTAAACAAGTAGCAAAGCTCGCTCCAGGATGACAATTCATATTGTGGCTCTGCTGGGCGACAGCGTCTCATGCAACTTCTTGAGATTGCTCATGACGCCCTTAGCGGCGCTGCCGCCGCCGAAGCGCAGTCTCTCCGCATCCTTCAC
>JBBSHD010000235.1:0-4318 GCA_038253455.1 Terriglobales bacterium
AGACGCGTTCGCTTTCCCTCGCGCAGAAGACCATCAGCGACAACCGCAAGCAGGTGGAAATCGGCACCCTAGCGCCCATCGAAATCGTGCGCGCCAACAGCGACGCCGCCGCCCGCAACCAGGACCTGATCATCTCCCAGACCCAGTTGCAGTTGCAGCAGACCCTGATCAAGAACGCGTTGTCACGCAACCTGACCGACCCCGGCCTGGCCTCGGCCCAGGTGATTCCCACCGACACCATGTCGATTCCCGCGCAGGAAGCGCCGGTATCCATCGATGATCTGATCAAGCAGGCGCTGGCGCAGAGCACCGACATCGAAGAATCTCAGATTGATTTGCTCAACCGCGACATCAGCAAAAAAGCGGCTCGCAACGCGCTGCTGCCCAGCGTCGATGCCTTTGCCTTCTTCGGCGCCGCGGGGCTCGGCGGAGACCAGAATTCTTCCACCACCTGCGGCAATCCCGGCGCTCCCGCCGCGCCCAACTGCGTGCCCGTCGGCTTTCTGAACGGCAGCGGGTTCGGCACCGCCCTGGGCCACCTGTTCAACAACAGCGCTCCCGATAAGGGCGTGGGCGTGTCATTGAACATCCCCTTGCGCAACCGCGCCGCCCAGGCCAACCAGGTGCGGTCGGAGCTCGAATATCGGCAGTCACAGCTTCGCTTGCAGCAACTGCAAAACACCATCAACATCCAGGTGCGCAACGCGCAGTTCAGTCTCGAACAGAATCGCGCCCGCGTAGAAGCCGCGCGCCAGGGACAGGAGCTCGGCCGCCAGAGCCTCGACGCCGAGTCGAAAAAATATGCGCTGGGAGCGTCAACCAACTTCCTGGTGCTGCAGGCGCAGCGCGACCTGGCAGTTTCCGAATCGAATGAAGTGACCGCCATGTCAGCCTACGAAAAGTCGCGGGTCGAGCTCGACCGCGTTACCGGCCAGACCCTGGTCCGCAACGGCATTCAAATTCCCGAGGCGGTGGAGGGCAGGGTCATCACCAACCCGGTGGTCCCAGGCGTGATGTCCGGTTCGATTGAAGCCGCACCCAGCCCCCACATGCAGGCGCCGCCCATTCCCGGCGCCCCGCCCAAAGGAGCATTCAACCTCCGGGTGCCGGGCGCCAGACCGTTCGACCCGACAGTCCCCAACCCCGTGCTGGCCGCCCACCTGCAAGAGCTGAAGGCCGCGCCGTTGGATACGAGAGATCTGATGGCAGCAGGGCCGAAAAGCAGGACACCCCAATCCGGCGGCAACGAGCAGCAGTTGCTGGGATTGATCGATCTGTTGCGGTAAGCGCGTAAGTTTAAAAGGTGGAGCAAGCGCCAGCCGCAAACTCCACCCATCCGAATTGTCATCTCGACCGGAGACCGCGGGCCTTTGCGCGGCGTAATGGAGAGAACTCGGGGTGCGTTGGATTTTGACCTTCCGCAGAACTCCAGAAGAGAATTAAGAAAAGCTACGCCGCCTTGCGGCGCCCCACCGCATCTTCTATGATAAAAACAGACGACTTCCCTTGCCTCGAAAAAACAAATCCGGCGCCGCAATCTTAGAGAACCCCGTCCAGGATGTCTTCGACGGACGCCACCCGTCAGCCGCCGAGAAGAGATGGGCCGAGGAAGTCCTCGCTCCCGCCCTCGAATCATCTCCGGAGAAACCCATCGGGGCCTCCACCGGCGTCAATCTCGATGATAACGGCCACGCGCGCTTCACCACCATTTCAGCGGTCCCGGTGCGCCGGCTTTACACCGAGGCCGACCTTCCAGAAGATTGGAACTACGAGACGTTCCTGAACAATCCCGGCGAGGCGCCCTACACACGCGGCATCTATCCCACCGGCTATCGCGGCAAGCTGTGGACGATGCGCCAGTTTTCCGGGTTCGCTTCTCCCGAAGCCACCAACCAGCGTTACAAGTATCTTCTGGCCAACGGCGGCAACGGGCTGTCGGTGGCCTTCGACCTGCCCACCCTGATGGGCTACGATTCCGACCACGCGCAGAGCGAAGGCGAGGTCGGCAAGTGCGGCGTGGCCATCGATTCCCTGGAAGACATGGAAGTGCTGTTCGACGGCATCGACCTCGCCACGACCACGGTGTCGATGACCATCAATTCGCCCGCCTCCATCCTGTGGGCGATGTATCTGGTGGTCGCCGAGCGCCAGGGCGCCGATTGGAAAAGCATCTCCGGCACCATCCAGAACGATATTCTCAAGGAATACATCGCGCAGAAGGAATACATCTATCCGCCCAACCCTTCGATGCGCCTGGTAATCGATACCTTTGAGTTTGGCAGCCGGTTTACCCCGAAATTCAACACCGTTTCCATCAGCGGGTATCACATTCGCGAAGCCGGTTCGACTGCCCTGCAGGAATTGGCGTTCACCATCTATGACGGCGTCGAGTACGTGGAGTGGGCGTTGCGCCGCGGCCTGAACGTCGATGAGTTTGGCCCCCGCCTGAGTTTCTTCTTCAATTCGCACAACGATTTCTTCGAGGAGATCGCCAAGTTCCGCGCCGCCCGCAAGATCTGGTACCGCCTGATGAAAGACCGGTTCCATGCCGCCAACCCGCGCACCTGGCTCATGCGCTTCCACACCCAGACCGCGGGAGTTTCACTCACCGCGCAGCAGCCCATGAACAACATCGCCCGGGTCGCGTTGCAGGCTATGGCCGCCGTTCTGGGCGGCACCCAGTCCCTGCATACCGACGCCTACGACGAAGCCCTCGCCCTTCCCACCGAAGAGGCCGCCCGCATCGCCCTGCGCACCCAGCAGATCATCGCCTTCGAATCCGGGGTGGCGCAGACCGTCGATCCCCTGGGGGGCTCGTACTTCCTAGAAAAACTCACGCTGGATATGGAGCGCGGCGCCTTCGAATATTTCGAGAAGCTGGACGCCATGGGCGGAATGGTTTCCGCCATCGAGCGCGGCTTCCCGCAGAAAGAAATCGCCGAAGCTTCATACCAGTACCAGCGCGCCGTCGAATCCAAAGAGAAACTGATCGTCGGCGCCAATGACTTTCTGATCGACGAGCAGCCGCAAAACATTCTTTACATCGATGATTCGGTGGCCGCCCACCAAAGCCGCAAGCTGAAAGAATTGCGCGCCCGCCGCTCCAGCGAGGCGGTCGAGAAGGCCCTCAAGGCATTGCAGGATGCGGCGCGCAAAGAGCCCGAGCTCCCCAAGGATGGCGGAATATCCGAGGCCAACACCATGCCCTACATCATCGACGCCGTTCGCGCTTATGCCACCGTGGGCGAGATCTGCAAGGCGTTGACCGACGTCTTTGGCGCCTATACCGAAGTCAGCATCACGTAGCGGTCCGTGCTGAAAGCTTCAGGCGAGAAGTTTTAGTTTCGATCGCGAACCCCGGCATCCTTCCCCATGCGCAAAGCCCTGCTTCATCTGAAAAAATCAGACCCGGTGATGGCGGGAATCATTCACCGCGCCGGCGCCTACCGCATGAATTACCGTCCGCCGGAATTTGGGAGCCTGGTGCGATCCATCGTTTACCAGCAGCTCAACGGCGCCGCCGCCGCGACCATTCTCGGCCGCGTGATTGCAGCCGCGGGCGGCCGTTTGACCCCCGCCGGCATTCTGAAAATTTCCGATGAGAAATTGCGCGCCGCCGGCCTCTCCCGCCAGAAAATTTCTTACCTGCGCGATCTGGCGGCGCAAACCCGCGACCGCCGCTTGCGCTTTAACCGCCTGGCCGGCCTGCCCGACGACGAGGTCATCGCCGCGCTGACCCAGGTCAAAGGCGTCGGCGTCTGGACCGCCCACATGTTCCTGATGTTCACCCTGCGCCGTCCTAACATCCTTCCGGTCGGCGATTTGGGGGTGCGCATCGCAATCCGCAAAGCCTACGGCCTCAAAGACCTTCCCACTCCTGACGAGACCCGGGAACTGGCCACCGCCTGGGACCCCTATTGTAGCGTGGCCAGTTGGTACCTGTGGAGAAGCCTCGAAGCCGCCCCGGGGAAAACCGCTGTGGCCACTCCGGCAAATCCCAAGTCGCGAAAATCAACTGCCAGTGGAACCAATGACGGAAAAGGCAAGAAGTGCGGATCCGCCGCAGCTAAATCCAGAAGCAAGAAAGGTTCCCCCGCGAAGAGCAGAAACCAGCTGGGGATCAAAAGACCAAGCTAGGACCACGCGGCGGCGCCGCGGCAGTTACAATTGGGTTAGCCCCATGGACACAGCCACCTCCGGCAAGAAAATCCGCGTACTGGTAGCCAAGCCCGGGCTCGACGGTCACGACCGCGGCGCCAAGGTCATCGCCCGCGGCCTGCGCGATGCCGGCATGGAAGTCATCTACACCGGTCTGCGC
>JBBSHD010000236.1:0-4306 GCA_038253455.1 Terriglobales bacterium
AAGGGAAAATGAAAGAAGGCAAGACCAAGGTAAAGATTGGCTCCAAGGATACCGAGCTCCCGGGAAAAGTGCTGCTGGAAAACGGCCGCATTCTGATTCCCCTGCGCGGCGCTGAAACCACGCTGGCGCTTTACACCGGCTTTCATGCCGACTTGCACTATACCGCGCAGCGGCTCTTTCTATCTGACACTGTGACCCGGTACAGTCCCCATCTTTACACCGCCGACCCGGGTGGCGTCCGCCTCGACTTCACCAATCCCGTGAACCCCACCGTCAGCACCGACGGAAACAAGTTGAAGCTTACCTTTACCCGCGAGCCGGTATTGCCGGGAACGGAGAACGTCGGATTCAGCGACAAGGTCATTACCTCGCTGGCATTTAAAGAAAACAAAGGGAACTCAGAGATCACCGTGACCGGGGCCACCCCGTTGATCGCCAGGTTCGGTGACGGCGGGAAGTCCATCACCGTGGTGCCGGCGCAGGGGGCGAGCACCGCCGCACCCGCCATACCCGTGCCACCTGCTCCCACGGCTGAGCCCGCCGCCGTGCCGCCGGTGCAGGCTCCTGCGGAGGCGCCGGTGGCCACGCCCATTCCCCGGCCGCCGCCGGCGCAGCAAGGTCAGCGTTCGTTGATCCTGATCGATCCCAGCCATGGCGGGGACGAGCGCGGTACCGCCCTCACCGGTGAGATCGCTGAAAAAGACGTGACCCTGGCGATCGCACGACGCCTGCGCGGCGAGTTGCAGAAAAGAAACCTGCGGGTTGCGCTGGTGCGCGATGGTGACCAGCGCGTCGGCCTCGACCAGCGCGCAGCCATGGCCAATGCCATGCATCCGCTGCTCTACCTGGTAGTTCACGCCGGAGGGCCGGGCACCGGAGTGCGCATCTATACGACCCTTTTTAATGGCTCCGGCGGATATGGCAGCTTCGTGCCCTGGGAGTGGGCGCAGGCCGGTTTCGCTGATCGCAGCCGCATGATCTCCGGCAGCATACTGCAGGAGCTCAAAAAGCTTCAGCTCCCGGCGGTGCAATTGAGCGTCCCGGTGAAACCGCTCAACAATGTGGCCGCCGCAGCCGTGGTCATCGAAGTGGCGCCTCCAGAATCGGCGACGGGAAGCATTCAGAACGCGAGTTACCAGGAGCAAGTGGCACAGGCGGTGGCCACCGCCATTCTGAACTCGCGCAACGATCTCAAGGACAAGCAGGATAAGCCCTTCGTCGAGACCCCCGATAAGCCTGCGAGTAAGAAGCCATGAACGATCCCCGCCATCGAAAGATTTACATCGCGATCGCCGGCGCGTTGGTCGCCATCCTGGTCATCACCGTCGTTCTCGTGCGCATCAAGCGCAACGCCGAGGAAGATTCGCAGCGGACGGCCGACCGTGAGGCCCTGGGCGCGCCCGTCGTCGGGGCCAGCGAGCGCATTACCCTGACCGTGGCGTCAGATGCGCGGCCCGGCTTCCACCGGCAGGAGGTCACGGTGGCTCTGCCTCCCGAGCTCGCGTTGCGCGCCCGCGAAGTTCTGCGCGCGTTGATTCACGAATATCTGAAGAGCGATTCCTCCCATCCCCTGGCCAAGGGCTCCGAGGTCAAGAACGTGTACCTTCTTTCCGATGGCACGGCGGTGCTTGACCTGACATCGGCCCTGGTGGACGGGCATCCTTCAGGCATCCTCGAAGAACAGATGACCATCGCCTCCATGGTTGAGACCATCAGCGCCAACGTTTCCGGGATTCACCAGGTAAAGATCCTGGTCGACGGCAAGGAACGGGAAACTCTGGCCGGACATGCCGATCTCACCGCCATCATCGAGGTTGCGGACATCAACAAATTCGTTCAGGAGCTGCAGTGATTGAGCGAAACTGCCCCCCTCGCGATCGGGGTATTTGATTCAGGCGCCGGTGGCCTCACCGTCCTGCGCCAATTGCTGCGGCTGCTTCCCGCCGCCCGCTATATTTATTTCGGAGACACCGCGCGCCTTCCCTACGGCTCGAAATCAGCGGAAACGGTGCAGCGGTACGCCGCCGGCGCAGCGCGTTTTCTTGAGGAGCGTGGCGCCGGCCGGATTATTGTGGCGTGCAACACCGCCAGCGCCCTGGCCCTGCCCGCCATCGCCCGGGCAGTCAGCGTGCCGGTGCACGGCGTGATCGAAAGCGGGGCCGATACCGCCGCCAGAATCTCAGTCACCCGTAAAGCAGCCGTGATCGCAACCGAGGCCACAGTCGCCAGCCACGCATATAGCGTCGCCCTCGAAGCCCGGGGCCTGCAGGCCCGCGAGATGGCGTGTCCGCTGCTGGTGCCCCTGGTGGAAGAAGGATGGCTCGACCATCCGGTGACCGAACAGATCACCCGCATTTATCTTGATCGCCTGTTCGCCGGCGAGACTGCGCACGATGCCGCCACCGGCACCGACGTGCTGGTTCTGGGCTGCACTCACTATCCGCTGCTGAAAGACCTGATCACGCGTTTGGTTCCGGCGGGCGTAGCGGTGGTGGACTCCGCGGAATCGATCGCCGCCGCGGTGTACCAGGAGATTCAATCGTCATCGATAGCTGCCGGCACACTCCCCGCGCTCGTACGCGGGTCAACGTCAGGCAAAGCCGGCGCCTCCGCATCCGGGCCAGGATTGACTCCGGCCGAAGCGGGCATGGCAGTTGAGTTTTACGTTTCAGATTCAGCCGAGAAATTTCGCGCGTTGGGCCAGCGTCTTTTAGGCGCGTCCCTCATCCACGTCGAACACGTCGACATCGATGCTTAATGCGAACCCTTCTCCGCAGGCGCACCGGCATCGGCCGTGGCATCCTCAAAACCGCCCGGCTGCAAAACCAGTCCATCGAACGCCGTGACCCCCAACAAACGTCCGCGTACAGCCTGCACCGAACGCAGTTCCCACCCGGAATCCTCGCGACGCCAGTTCATCCCAAAATCGCGGGTCTGAAATACCTGCGTGGTGTCGCTGGAAGTAATCAACAGGCGTTTCCCCTGCGCGTCATAAGTGACTGACGTGAGATTGTTCACTGGAAGACCAGCCACATGGTCCCAGGTCTCGCCATTATCGCGGCTGCGGAAGGCGCCCTCACGCGCGGTAACCCAAATGCTCTTTTCCGGATCCACGGTCACGTCCGATATCGAAGTGACCATCTCCGGCAGGTTGGTCAGCTTCCAGGTGTTTCCCCGGTCAGATGAGATGACCAGCGCGTTGCGCGCGGCCAGCAACAGCAATTCCGGGGAGGCGTGCACCGCCACGAAGTTCTTGAATCCCATGACCGCACCGCCGGTCCATGCCTTTCCCTGGTTCGCGCTGGTGAAGAAACCGGCCGAAGTAGCGGCAAACCATTTGCCGTCGGCGAAGTCCAGTCCCGTGACCCGGCGATCTACTGGTGTATCTTGTGCGACCTTGGCCGAACTCGGCTCACGCCGTCTGGTGATCTTCCGCAGGGTTAATTTGCGCGATTTCCTGGCCACCGGAACGACGGACGGCATTCCGTTGTTGCCGCTGCTGACCGCCTTCCATGTATAGCTGGCGCGGTTCATGGAAAATATTCCGCGGTTGGTGCCGGCCAGAATCTCTCCGTCTTCCGCCTGGCGCAGGGTGAATACGTCGCGAGTGCCGAGACCGTTGCTGATCTGCCGCCATGAGGCGCCGGCATCCTGCGAGAGAAACACGCCGCCAAATTCCTTGTCATTGATCATGCCGGCATAGAACACCTCGGGATGCTCCCGGTCCACCAGGATGGTCGCAACCTGGCGATGGGAAAATCCCCGACTGGTATTGGTGAATGACTTGCCCCCGTTATTGCTGGACATAATTCCGCTGCGGTCAGTGGCGATCAGCACATGTTCCGGATCGCGAGGATCAACCATCACGTCGTTCACGATGATGTTGGGGTCGGTCATGCGGTGAAACGTCTTGCCTCCATCCATCGTCTTCCACAGGCCTTCGGTAGTGCCCGCATACACCACGCTGGCATTCACCGGGTCCTGCTTCATCACCCGCGTGCGGCGCGCCGAGAAAGGCATGCCCTTGACCTTGCTGAAAAGCAGGCCCGCGTTTTCACTCTTATAAATTCCGGAACAGGCGCTGGCATACACCACCGACGGCCGCCTGGGGTCGATGATGATGGAAAACACGTCGGAATCGTCGACCACGCCCTGCTTGATGTTGCTCCAGCTCAGGCCGCCGTCAGCCGTCTTCCACGGCAAATGCCAGGTGCCGATATAAACAATGTCGGGGTTGGTGGGATCAATCGCCAGCGACTCCACGTTCTTCAATTCGCGATGGTTTTCCGGTGAAATGCGTGCCCAG
>JBBSHD010000237.1:0-4283 GCA_038253455.1 Terriglobales bacterium
GGACAAAGCCGTCCGTCACAAAATTACCGGCCTTCAGATCAAACTCGCGGAGGGTGTCTGCGTCTTCTCCGCCGGCGGAAAGCGAAACCATGCAATAGTGATCGCTGGGATAGAGGCAGGTAAGACCTTTGCTGACCCATCCCACGTTGTCGTGTTTTCCGATGGCGTCATAATCGATCACGGTCTGCCAGGCGGGAGAACTTGTAATGTAACTGGCGAGAGACGTCTTGCGCAGGATTCCTCTGACATGCTGGGCGTCGCGCCAGGTGTTATACACCTGGTTGCCGCGAAGAACAGGTAAAGGCAGACGATCCGGGTCCTCTGCCACTTTCAGCGCGTCCGCGCGAAAGCCTGCGAATCGGGGATCACTTTCAAGCACGCTCGCGCTGCGGGCATTTTCCGTTTTCACCCACGCCAGCGCCTGCTCTCCGGATACATTTTCCAGCCACAGATATTTGTCGTCAGAGCCAGTTTGCTGTGCCCTCAAAAGGCCGGCGCCGGAAAATGTCAGCAGCAGGAAAATCGCTTTAATTTTGTTCGCCAGTTTCATGGGACCTCATTTTGAATGCTCGGACCTGTGAGCTGCCGAGGTTGAGTTAAATCTTAAGAATTCACTGTCTTGGATTCGTATACTCAACGATCGGTTTTATTGCGGAACGGCTTACGCCCTCAAAAACAATGTTATTCAACTCGCTGGAATTTCTGCTGTTCTTCCCGATCGTGACGGCGGTTTATTTCTTTCTGCCGCAGCGCGTCCGCGCGGGGTTCCTGTTACTGGCGAGCTGCGTCTTCTACATGTCGTTTGTGCCCGCTTACATCCTAATTCTTGCCTTCACTATTTTCGTTGATTATTTTGCCGGCATGCTGATTGAAGGCGCGGAAGGAAGAGAGAGGAAATGCTTCCTGGTTGCCAGTATTTTTGCCAATGTCGGAGTGTTAGCGCTGTTCAAGTATTACAACTTTCTCGATTGGAACCTCGACTGGTTGCTGCAGCGCTTTGGGCGGCATACCCCTTGGCCTTTCCTTGCAATCGCGCTGCCTATCGGGCTCTCATTTCATACCTTTCAAGCGATGAGTTACACCATTGAAGTCTACCGGCGAAGGCAACGCGCCGAGCGAAACTTACATATTTATGCCCTGTACGTCATGTTCTATCCCCAATTGGTTGCCGGCCCCATAGAACGGCCGCAAAACCTGCTGCACCAGTTTTATGAACATCATGAATTTCGTTATCGCCGTGTGACCGGCGGCCTCAAGCTCATGGCCTGGGGCTTCTTCAAGAAAGTGGTCATTGCCGACCGGCTGGCGCGCATGGTGAACCGGGTTTACGATGACCCGCGGTCCTACCCGGGATTGCCGCTGGTCCTGGCGACGATTTACTTTGCCATTCAAATTTACTGCGATTTTTCCGGATATTCCGACATTGCCATTGGCGCCGCAGAGGTGATGGGGTTTCGCCTGATGCGAAACTTTAACCGGCCATATTTTGCGCGAAGCATTTCGGAGTTCTGGGGCCGGTGGCATATCTCCCTTTCAACCTGGTTTCGCGACTACCTTTATATTTCCCTGGGCGGGAACCGGGTGAGCATTCCGCGCTGGTATCTCAACTTGTTCATCGTTTTTCTGGTCAGCGGCCTGTGGCATGGAGCGAATTGGACGTTCGTAGCCTGGGGCGCTTTACACGGGTTCTATATGCTCTTTGGGCTCGCGACGCGGGAACTGCGCTCGCGCTGGGTTCATG
The DNA here is from genome assembly GCA_038253455.1 of Terriglobales bacterium. Lineage (GTDB taxonomy): Bacteria > Acidobacteriota > Terriglobia > Terriglobales > Acidobacteriaceae > JBBQWT01. The sequence continues at coordinate 1,742 of JBBSHD010000237.1, forward strand.
CCGTTGGATTGCCGCGGTGGCCACGCCTGCACCACTTCTTGCAGAGACTGCTTATATTCGCGTTGGTTACATTTGCCTGGATATTCTTTCGCGCACGCAACGGCGTCGAAGCGGGGTACATCGTTGGCCACTTGTTTTCCGGCGTGGGCCAGAAGCTCATGCGGCATGAACATTTAATTGACCCTGCCACGCTTATGGGAGAAGACAAGGCCTCTGTCGCCATGGTGTTCATCTTCATTCTGCTGCTGGGGATCGTCGAAGCTGTTCAGGGAAAGCGCAACATCCGCGAAGAGATTGCCCAGTTACCGGCGTGGTCGCGGTGGGGTCTTTATTATGCCCTTCTGATCACTATCTTGTGGTTTGGTGTCTTCAATAAAACGCAGTTCATTTATTTTCAATTCTAATGTCCCGGCAGAATAAAGAGTTACGGCTGTTCGTCGCGAAGGCCGCGCTGCTGTTGCTGCCCTTCACGCTCATTCTGGGGAGCTATGTTGTTTGCGACCCGTTCAAGGTAATACGCAGTCACCCGGATTTCTATCGAGTCGATGAACAGTTCGTGATGCCGAATCGCGACTATGCCTCCACTGAATTGTTTCTGCGCAACTATCCGGTTTATGGCTACGATTCGTTCATCTTCGGCAGCTCGCGCTCGCTGGCCATTCGCGCGGACGACTGGCAGCAGTATCTGCGGGGCGCCAGCCCGTTCCATTTCGACGCTTCCGACGAATCGCTTTACGGCATTCATGCCAAGATCAAGTACCTGCACGTCCATGGTGTGGCCATCCGCAACTGCCTCATCACCCTTGATGCCGATACTCTCAGCCAGGTCCAGAACAGTGACGGTCCTCTATTCGTGAAGCACCCGGCCACATCCGGCATGAACCGGCTTACCTTCCAATTGGAGTTTGCCCAAGGATACGCAAAGGGGCGGTTTTTTGTGGCGTATCTGGATCGCAGGATTTTCGGGAAATTCCGTCCATACATGAAAGGATTTATCGAGGACAGGCGGTTTCTGCATCTTCCCAGAACCAATGACTTATATTTTGCCTCGGAAGATCAAGCGATTAGCGCCAATGAAGAGAAGTGGTACCGGGGGCGCGAGCAGATCTTTTATCCACGTCCTCTGACATCTCAGGCTAGTCCGCGGGTCATTGGGAGCGTCCAGGTGAATGACCTGGTAGAAATCGCCGACGTAATGCGTGGCGACAACGCGATCGTTCGCGTCTTGATCCATCCAGCTTACGACCAGAAATCCCTCAATGCGCAGGACGTCGAAACCCTGCGTTCGATCTTCGGTCGAAACAACGTATTCGATTTTTCGGGAATCAACGCTCTCACTTCCGATCCCCACAATTACTACGAGACCACCCACTATCGGCCGATGGTGGGGAGACAGATGCTGGCGGCCGCCTATGGTTCACCAGTGCCCGGCGCCTCGGCATTCACAGGTCCAAAGCCTTCCCGGTAATATTGGCTGCTGCCCGGGCGATCGTGTCCCTATCCCGCCGCGAATCACGACGAACGAAAATCATGCGAAGGCCTGAACCGCGTCCACGATGCGGGCGGCGTCGTCCAGGGCAAGATGAGGCCCGATGGGCAGGCTTAAAACTTCGTCGTGGATGCGTTCGGTGATTGGAAAGGCGCCGCGGCCCAGCTTCATTCCGGCGTAAGCAGCCTGCAGGTGGGGCGGGATGGGATAGTGGACCATGGTCTCAATGCCGCCCGCGGCCAGATGTCGCCGCAGATCGTCTCGCCGCGCAGTTCTGATCACAAAGAGATGCCAGGCGGGTTCCGAGGAATCGCTCACATGAGGAAGCCTTACCCCGGCGCCAGCCAAGCCGGAAAGATACGCTGCGGCGATCTTTTGGCGCCGCGAATTCCATTCGTCCAGGTACTTGAGTTTGGTGCGCAAGAGAGCAGCCTGTAGCTCATCCAGCCGGCTGTTGAAGCCCGGCAGTTCGCTCACATTTTTTTCCGCGAAGCCATAGTTGCGAAGTTTTCGCACTTTTTCCGCGAGGGTCCTGTCGTTGGTGGTCACCGCTCCGGAGTCTCCCAGGGCCCCCAGGTTCTTGGTGGGGTAGAAACTCCATCCGGCTGCGTCGCCCAGGCTTCCGGCGCGACTGCCGCTCTGGCGGGCGCCATGCGCCTGGGCCGCATCCTCGATAAGCCGTAACCCGCGGCGAGCGCAGATCTGTCGGAGCGGTTCCATTTCTGCCGGCTGGCCGTACAAGTGGACGGCGATCACCGCTCGCGTTCTTTTAGTGAGGGCGGCGTCAACCAGAGCCGGATCAAGATTACAGGTGGCTTGGCGCGGCTCGACGGGTACCGGGGTGGCCCCGCTCCAGGTCACGGCCAGCCAGGTTGCAATGTACGTATTTGCCGGAACGATCACCTCGTCGCCGGGGCCGATTCCGTATCCGCGCAAGATCAGGTGCAGAGCGTCGAGGCCATTGCCGACGCCGATGCAAAATTCGACGCCGCAGTATTTTGCAAATTCTGTCTCGAAGGCGGCAACTTCCTGTCCCAGGATGTAGCAGCCGGA
>JBBSHD010000238.1:0-4247 GCA_038253455.1 Terriglobales bacterium
CGATCTTCGATTTGATGTCGCGGGTGAGAAAGCGGTCGGTGCGGCACAGAAGAATGTCGGGCTGGATGCCGATGCTGAGCAGTTCTTTGACCGAATGCTGGGTGGGTTTGGTCTTCAATTCGCCGGCCGCGCCGATCCAGGGCACCAGGGTGACGTGGACGAACAGGGTGTTCTCGCGGCCCAGTTCCTGGCGCATCTGGCGGATGGCTTCGAGGAAGGGCAGCGATTCAATATCGCCGACAGTGCCGCCGATTTCCACGATGGTAATGTCCACATCCTGCGAAACCTTTTTCATCGCCGCCTTGATTTCGTTGGTGACGTGAGGAATGACCTGCACGGTCTTGCCCAGGTAGTCGCCGCGGCGCTCCTTGGTGATGATCTGCTCGTAAATGCGGCCGGTGGTCCAGTTGCTGTCACGGGTGAGGCGGGCGTGGGTGAAGCGCTCGTAGTGGCCGAGGTCAAGATCAGTTTCCGCGCCATCGTCGGTGACGAACACTTCGCCGTGCTGGAACGGAGACATCGTCCCAGGATCGACGTTGAGGTAGGGATCAAATTTCTGCAGGCTGACCTTGAGCCCGCGGCTCTCGAAAAGACAGCCCAGTGACGCTGCCGCCAATCCCTTGCCCAGTGAAGACACAACACCGCCGGTCACAAATATGAATTTTGCTGACATCGGTACCTCGTCTTGAATGTGGGAGTCAGGTCGTGCAGGGTGGAGGGGTGCACGACCAATTATGCCAGAAATCTTTTCCCGCTGGAACCCGCAAAAAAGGAATTAAAAACGGTCAACAATTTCATCTTCGGCGATGCGGAAGCATCCAATCATCATGGCGGTTAAAATCGCGAATATGGCGAAGAAAAATCTTTATCGCAACCTGCTGGCCGCGGCCATGCTGGTGACCGGGTCAGGGCCGGTCTTTTTCTTGTTTTTGACGCCGGTGGCGGCGCATGCCCAGGCATCGCGGGCGCAACGCCTGTACTTGAAGGATGGAAGCTACCAGGCAGTGAACGAATATAAAGTCACCGGCAACCGCGTGCGGTACTACAGCGCCGAGCGATTTGCCTGGGAAGAGATTCCTAAATCGCTGGTGGATTGGGACGCGACCGAGAAATTCAAGAAAACCGGGGTGAAGCTCACCGCAGAAGAGATCAAGGATGCGGCCGCCGACGAGGCCGACCGCAAGGCCGAAGAGGCCAAGACCCCCGAGGTGGCCCCGGGGGTGCGGCTGCCCGATATTGGCGGCGCCTACCTGCTGGATAGAGCTTCCACGGGAGTGCAACTGGTACCGCTGAACCCCAACAACGGCGCGGTCAACCGCCAGATGGGCAAGAACATCATGCGCGCCATCATCAACCCGCTGCCCACCGGCGCCAAACAGACCATCGAATTAAAGGGCCCGCGCGCGACGGTGCAGGCACACGTCAACCGGCCGGAGTTTTTTGTGAGCGAAAGTTTCGATGATGAGCCCCCCATACCCCCTCCGCCGCCGGCGCCGGCGGCCGCGCCTGCCAAAAAATCAGGGGTGATGACGGTTTACCCCACCGCCCCGGGGAAGTTCGTCATCGTGCGATTGAAACCGAAGAAAGACGTTCGCGTACTGGGCAATCTGAATATCAGCCTGACGGGCAAGGTCAAAGAAAAAGCAGATCAGATCGATACCACAATCACGAACCTGACCGGCGGCTGGATCAAAATTTCTCCCACCGCAGCGCTGGCGCCGGGGGAATACGCGCTGGTCGAAATGCTGGGCCAGCAGATGAACCTGTCGGTATATGACTTTGGGGTGGATGCCAACGCCGCCGCAAACGACGCGGCCTGGAAACCCTCGGCGGCTGTGCGGCGCCGGTGGAAAAGACGCCCGCGCTGGAACAGCGCAAGCCGAAGCAGCAGTAAAACCAGCAGCAGTAAAACCAGCAGCAGTAAAACCGGTCACGGTTCGGGCGAGCCGGGCGGTATTCTCAGCCAGCGCAGCGTTATGCTTTTTTGGCGCCCGCGGCGGTTTCGCTGGGTGAGGCCAGTAGCCCGCGCTTGCACACCCCGATGTTGTCGCGGGTGGAATTTTTCACCATGTACATCATCTCGTCGGCCTGGCGGATGATCTCGTGGGCGGTGGTCGCATCTTCAGGGTAAGTGGCCAGTCCGATGCTGCAGCGGACTTTTAGATTGAGCCCATCCTCTTTCAGGAACACCAGTTCGCGCATCATTTCCTGCAAGCGCGCCGCCACCACGGTCCCCGCTTCCTTATCGGTCTGGGGAAGCAGCACCACAAATTCATCGCCGCCGTAGCGGAAGGCGAAATCAATCAAGCGCAACTGGCTCTTGATGCTGTAGCCGATTTCCTGCAGCAGGCGGGTGCCGATGAGGTGGCCGTGGGTGTCATTCACCCGCTTGAAGTAATCGAGATCGATGAACACCACGGTGAACTCGTAGCCAAAACGCGCCGAGCGGTAAACTTCGCTTTCCAGCGTGGTGTAGAGGTGGCGGGCGTTGTAGAGCCCGGTGCAATCGTCGGTGATGGTCAGTTCCTGAATCTTTTCCACGGCGTGCGCGTTATCGATGGCGATGGCGGCGTAGTCGCACAAGGCGTGCAGGTAGAACATCTCGTTCTCGCCAAAGCTTTCCGCGGCGCAGTTGATGAGCTGGATGACGCCCAGCACGCGGTGTTTCGATTTCAAGGGCACGCACAGGATGGAGCGGGTGCGGCACTTGGTCATTTCATCGATGCGCTTGGTGAACCGGGGATCGCTGTACACGTCGGGGACGATGAGCGACTCGCCATGTTTGGCCACCCAGCCGGCGATGCCTTCACCCATCTCCAGGCGAATGTCGCGCAGCGCCTCGGAAGCTTCGCCCACGGCGATGGCGAAATAGAGCTGGTTGGTGAGCTCGTCAACCATGAGCAGCGACCAGGTATCGGGCCGGAAGAACTCGGCCATCTTCACCATGATGGTTTGCAGAATCGAATCGAGGTCAAGCGAAGACGTCAGCGCCTTGGCCACATCGTGAAAGATGGAGCCGGCCTGCAACTGCCGTTTTTTTTCGGGGGAAATGACCTCTGTCATCAGGGTTCTCTGGTTTGCCTGCTCCCTATTCTTTTGAAGACAGGGAAATCTTAATGTGAAGTGTAAATGCGCGCACTCGTAACGGCAATGGGTTCTTGCCGGGAGACGGGCGCGCGGAATTTTAGCACTGAGGCGATTGAAATCGCGCGGAATAATGATGATTGCAATGCGAATACCTGAAATTGACAGCCAGAGTGCACCACCCTATGATTTTTACTGGGAAATCAGCCAGGCGGCGATTCGCCGCCCGGCTATTAAGATGCGGCGGCGCGGGAGAAGGGTTTTTCCTGCGCTTTTAATCATTGAAGGGTGAAGAGGGGCAAGTCATGGGGACATTTGGCGAGAACATGCAACGGGAGCGCGAAATGCGCGGCATCTCCCTGCAGGAAATTGCCTTGTCCACCAAGATTGGGGTCCGGTCGCTGCAAGCCCTGGAAGAAGAAGATTTTGAAAAGCTTCCCGGCGGCATATTCAACAAGGGATTCGTGCGCGCCTACGCCCGTTACCTGGGCATCGACGAAGAGCAGGCGGTGGCGGATTTTCAGGCGGCGCGAACCGAAAAGATGCCCGCTCCCTTCGGTCAGACCCTGCAAAAGGTGTATCAAACCCAGCCGCCCAAAGAATCCCATTCCGGAAAAATCGTGGCCATCGTTCTGGTGCTGCTGGCGCTCGCGGGGCTGGGCTACCTGGGCTGGCGCATGAAGTGGCTGGAGAAGATGCATATTACGTCGAGCTCGGCCCAAACCCCCGCCGTCCCCGAGCCGATCGCGCCGGCGCCGGCGAACGACCCGGCAGGGCCGGTATCCACGGGTCCGGTATCTACTAATCCCAGTCCCGCTGCCGCCACCGGAAGCCAGCCGGCGAACGCACCCGCGCCAACTACCGCGGCTTCAAGTGCGGCTGCGGGGCCGCCCCCCGCGCAGGCTTCAAGCCAAACCTTCCTGGTGGAAGTCAAGGCCAGCGAGCGGGTCTGGGTATCTATCAGCGCCGATGGCAAGCGCGTGCTTGAGGGCGTGCTTAAGGATGGCGATCAGAAATCGTTCAACGCCACCGACCGGGTGGTCATCAACACCGGCAACGCCGGTGGACTGCAAATTTCCCGCAACGGCGAATACCTTCCCGCCCAGGCGTCCGACAAGCACAACAAGTCGATCGTCATCACCCGCGACGCCGTGCAAAGCGAC
>JBBSHD010000239.1:0-4231 GCA_038253455.1 Terriglobales bacterium
CACCCGAATGAGAATTGAGCCGCCTTGCGGCGCCGCGTCCAAGGCGTTTACCAGCAGGTTGGAAATTACCTGGCGGATTTCGCCGGCTATGGCAAAGATCTCGGCGTGCTGATCCAGCCGTTGTTCCAGGTTGATTGCCTTGCGCTCGATGCCCTTCTCGTAAATGGGCAAGACCTCGCTGATTACCTGCGCCACATTGACCGGAGCGGGTGAGATTTTTTCGCGGTAGAAGCCCAGGGTCTGCCGGGTGATGTGGGTTATCCTTTCGAGCTCGTGTTCAGCCAGGGTCAAATATTTTCTGATCTCTTCTGGAGACGTCTCTCCCTTAGCCAGAAATACCAGGTTGACCACTCCTTCCAGGGGATTGTTAATTTCATGCGCCAGGGTAGCGGCCAGGCGGCCGGTGACCGCCAGCTTTTCTGACTTGCGCAGCGCTTCTTCCGCCATTTTTCTTGACGTGATGTCGAGGCTGAAGCCGACCATGCTTACCGGTTGCCCGCTGGGATCGCGCAGCACCTGGCCGCGGGATGCGATCCAGTGCACCCGCTCCCCGGGCCACACCAGCTTGAACTCGACGTCATAATCCCGGCTGCCTGCGAGCGCTTCCTGCAATACTTGCTGCAGCCGCTCGCGGTCTTCGGCGGCGTAGATTTTTTCCAGTCCAGCGAAAGTTCCATCGAAGGCGCCTTCGGAGATGCCGTAAATGCGCAGCACTTCTTCCGACAGATCAAGCCGGCCGGACTTGATGTCCCACTCCCACACTCCCATGTGCGCCGTCTCTTGCGCCAGTTTCAGCCGTTCTTCGCCGGCGATGCGCTCGGCAAGCAGGCGTTCGCGATCGCGCAATCCCGCTTCCAGACGTTTTCGGGCATCGGCCAGCGCCTGCGCCAGGTGTTCCGCCTGCCTGGTTTTATCCTGCGCCAGGGCGGCGTTGGCTACGGCCACGCTGCTCCTGGTTTCTGCCCTGGCAGTGGCGGCGATCAATGGCATCAACGCGCATACCTGCTGCCATGCCGAAGTTTCCGGCGGTCCGCCCAGACACACGATCACGCTGCCATCACTGAGAACTGTGCCGTGGGCTTCAACTTCCTGACTGGTGTAGGGCGAGATCAGTTTTGCGGATTGCGGTGCGGTCGCGCATTGCTCGATATAGCGCAGCCATTGCCGCCCGCTGGGCAATACCTGGGGAAATCCCGGTGCGGGAAGGAGGGTGGAGAAGTCGGGATCGGCAAGGAACAGCAGCAGGTCGGCGGCGCCCATGGACTGCGCGAGGCGGCGCGCGTTTTCCGGGCGTGATGCAACGTCAACCAGGGCGGCAACTTGCTGCAAAAGCTGCATGGGAGGGAAATTATTCCGGTAGCACGCAAACCACAGCGGTGCAGTTATGGAACCCGCTGAACTGTCCCTCGGTTCGCGCCACCTGGCCGTAGGTATTGCAGCCCACCATGGGAACGTTGCCGAGCACCTCTTTGACGGCCGAGATCTCGGAATCAAAATTTTGCCCAATTCGCAATCGGGTGGCCACGCAGTCGAAGAAGAAGGCGGCTTTCGGCTTGTGGCCTTGCAGCTGGGCCATGGCATCTTTGGTGGCGTCGGCGGCGGCCGAAGATGCGGACGCGGTGTCGGTGGTCATGATGCTGACGGCTGAGCCTCCTGGCACCTCGGCCGCGCAAGCCACCGCGCCGGCTTCGTTGATGCCGAGCGGCACGCGCAACTTGTATCCTTCAGCGGTGTGAATGCCGAGCACGTTGTGCAGAAAAAATGGAATGGGGTCTTTGCGGTCGAGTCTCTGGGAAGTCTGGGCGGCGTGTTCTTCGAAAACTTCCGCCGCGGGAATGGCGTCAAGGCTCACCAGCGACGTTCCCACAGAGTCGGTCACGCGCATGGGCTTGCTGGCCGGATGCCAGCCGTGGCGCACACCGATGCCGATGGGCTTGTTGGAGAGAATTTCCAGCGCTACCACCGCGTTGCCGAACGCCTGGTCGCCGAAAAACACGTGGGTGCTCTTGAATAACGCGTCGTCGCCTGCCCCGCCGCCCACGAGGTTATACTGGCCGCCGGATTGGGTGGTCAGCTGCTCCACCAGTTCATCCCCGTAGCCGGCCAGGGCGTCGTTCAAGACCAGGGCGGTGCGATATTCGTAGCGGTGCTCCTTGATTCCTTTGAATGAAGAGAGGACCTGGCGAGCGGCGGCTTCGGGACTCTCAGACAATCCGGTTCCCAGCCCGCCGGCAAATTGGAATTCGTCGGACTTCAGGCCCAGGGCCGAGACCGAACCTTCTCCGCGCGAATCAGAAGTGAACTCGCCCGCCGACGAACAGCCCACCACCACGGCGGACCCAATTTCGGCGGAAAGCGACTTGAGCAGCTTCTCATAGTTATATGAAGAGGACGCGAACACCACCACGGCATCAGGCACGCCGAGAGATGCGCGCAGGCGGCTTCCGATTTCCTTGCCCGCGGTGGCGCTGTCCTTGCTGCTGGAAAAAACGGTAGTGGCGTCAGTCATTTCCACCTCGGAGGAATGGGGTTATAAGAAGAATTGATCCGCCAGTCGCAGCCGGCAGCTTGCAAATCAATTTAAGGATGAGGCGCAGCACACGAAAGAAACAGGGGTTTCTCTCGTCTTTGCAATTGGTTCCAAGGATGATGATATCCCATGCCGCCCGCCCTGGGATATCGCATTCCGGAAACTGAAACAGTAAGCCGTTTGTTCCGGGCGGGGCCGATAGGCGGAGTAGAATGTGCCCATTATGCGAACTTATCATTTCATTGCAGCCGTCTTTAATGGTCTTTCGTGACCGCGCGCACCTTGTGCTCAAATTCAACTTCTCTGCCCACGCCAAATGTTTTTCCGGAAAGCCAATCTGCGCTCGCGTTAAGTTTGGTGAGATTCCGCCGGGCGTTGGCGAGGTTCCTAATGCCTGACCCGCTTCGCTTTATTTTTCTACTCGCGGCATTGGTGAGCGCTGCACCGGTTTACGGACAATCCGGCGGAGGCGTGGTGGGGGGCCAGGCATCTTTCAAAGTCGTGCGTTCTGTTTCCGGCTCGCGCGGATCGCAGCAGGCGGGGCGATTCGTCATTGCAGATCCGCGCACTACCTTCCATATTCCCGCCGATAAACAGGCCATCGTCTATTTCGATTGGGACGGTCCCCTGGGCCGGCACCACTTCGAAGGTATCTGGAAGGGCCCCGACGATAAGATCGCGTTCACTTCAAACTTCGATTTTGAAGTGAAGACCCGCCGCTTTGGCGCGTACTGGCAATTCGATTTTCGCCCCGAGCTCAGGCCCGGTTTCTGGACTCTGGAGGCGCAGATCGACGGCGAGGCCGCGGGCTCGCACAAGATCGAGCTGGTAGTTTCCGGCAACGCCGCGCCGCCGGCCGTAGCGGGCCCGCCGCTGCTGACCTCCGCACAGATCTACGAGCGCGCGCTGAAATCCACGGTCACGATCGACGGCCTCGCCGCGGACGGGCGCAGGATTCGCACCGGCTCCGGCTTTGTCATCGGCGAAGACGCCGTCCTCACCGCCTTCCAGGTCATCGATGGCAGTTCATCGCTGCGAATTCTCTTGCCGGATGGCAAGCCCGCTGACCTGCAAGGCGTATCCGCCTGGAACCGGCAGCAGGATTGGGCGCTTCTCCGCGTAAAAACGGAGGGCATTCGAAACTGACGCGCGCCCCCGCCGCAGGGGCGGTAGGCGATCGCGTGTTCTCGTTTGACCTGCCCAGCCCGGGCAACCGGATTTTAGTGGACGAAGGAATCGTAGGGTTGCAGACATTTCCCGAGATGGGGCCAAGAATCAACTTGACCAGCCTGGCAACGCCCGGCGTCCAGGGCGCGCCGGTGCTGAACGAATATGGAAACGTGATTGGAGTGCTAGGCGGCAGCCTCACGCCGGGTATGGAGAACATCACCGAATCGCGCAACATTTTGGCGCTGAACGGAACGCGTGAAGGCTCAATGGCAACGCCGGTAACGGCGGTCCCCACGGCGAGCGCGGGCGCCTTCAAGTCGCTGGCGGATATCGCGGCCGGCGGCGAATTCGTGTTCCCGGTAAAAAGTTTTCCCAGCCTGATCTACGGCTCGATAGGGACCCACATCGATGACTCGTCCCCGTTAGTCTCGCCATTTATGGAAAGGCAAAACGAGTTCTCTCACCGCGACAACACGTGCCTCATCATGCTGGTGTGGCAGCCGCACGAAAAGCTGCGCGACGAGGTATCGC
>JBBSHD010000240.1:0-4216 GCA_038253455.1 Terriglobales bacterium
CGAAAGGCGGTGGCCTGCCAGGTGCTGGATGGAGGCGCTCGCTCATCCAACTGCTGGGTTTGCCGAGGGCAACTGCAACGACAAAGGAAAACGCGAGGTTCTTCGCTCAAACAAGAAGCAAAGGCTCGCTCCAGAATGACAAGGTCTAGGGGGTTTTCGCTTACCAGGACAGGCGGGTCGCAGCGGGATTAATGAATGAACGTTGGGCGGATCCAGTAGATGTAGCCCAGGTACATGATTACCAGGACCAGGCAGCTCAGCAGAAAGTTTCGCAGGGAGCTGAACATCCAGGAGAGAACGATTACGATGCCGCCGATTGCCATGGCGCCGAGTCCGATTACTATCGCGGCCTTGAGCACCATGAAGACCAGTTCAGGCAGCGAACTCGGATTGGGTGCGGCCAGGGCCAGGCTATGCAGCGTCCCTTGCTTCCAAAGCATATTGGGGTCCCTTTCCGGCAGCTGAACCAGCTATAGGTCTGGAGTTCAAGATTTGGATGTTCAGAGCGCGGATTCTGTTGTACCCCGGCTCAAATTCGCTAACCGGCTTTCTTTTATTCGGCTGCTGGCCTATTTGGCTGCAACCTATTGGTTTTGGATGTCGGTGACCTTCCCCTCCTGGTAAGTAATGGTGAGAGGTTTTCCGCCGTCGGGATATTTCAAGACCCGCGACCCTTCCGCACCCGAGCCCTGGGGAATCCCGAAGCCCACGGCAAAGCTGGCCTGCAGCTCGTTCATGCCGGGTTTGACCTGGTGCTGGTGGATTGACTGCCACACATCCGTTGACCAGTGTTTGTAAAGCTGCTCGGGGTCCTGGATAAAAAAGACTTCATCGGAGTAAATCTGCATATCCGAGCCCTGGCTCACACCGACCTGCACGGCGAAGGGCCTGCCATCCTTATCGAAAATCGCCATGATAGGCTGGCCGCCGGCGCCGCCGATATGATCCTGGGCGACGTCGGTAATTTTCAATTGCTCCAGGGGAAGCAGCATGCCACGTTCGGCGGAAAAATCGGCGTGCTTGCGGCGGGCGTCCCAGGAGAAGTAGGGGTAGCGGTAGCCGTCGCGCACCCAGGCGGGCTGTTTGGTAAGCGCCCTGGCCGACGCGATATCATAAGGGTGCAGCTTGCGCGGGGTCACGTAGTAATCGGGATTGAGCCGGCCGGCGGTGGTTTCCGGGGCAGATGGCGCTGAATGCCGGTGATAGTAGATGATGCCGACGCGCAACGATGAAGCTATCAGCAGGACCACCAGAAAAATCTGAAGCATCTTCAGGGTTTGCGGTTTGATGTACATAAGGATTAATTCTAAGGGGTAAAACAAAATCCACGGCAAAGGCAATTCATAGCGCAATTGCGGTGGCGTCTGCCCGCTGATTTACAATGAAGATGCGCGCCTATCAACGAGGTCAAACTTAAGTGCCTACCCGCGAAGAAATCATGACTGCATTGTGCGATTGCTACGACCCGGAAATTCCGGTCAACATCGTGGACCTGGGACTGATCTACGACGTGCGCGTACTGCCCAACGAGGAAACAGCGCCGGCGGAAACCACTGTTCCCGCCGATTGCAAGGTGGAAGTTGATATGACTCTGACCGCGCAGGGATGCCCCTCGCACGTCGAGATCGGCCAGCAGGTGAAGCGCCGGATCGAGCAGATGCCGGGGGTAAAGGAAGCTAACGTCAATGTGGTGTGGAGCCCACCGTGGGGCCCGGAGAAGATGAGCCAGGCGGCCAAAGATAAATTGGGCATCGGCTAGGCCGGGCAATTTAAAAGGACGCGGCTTCGGCCGCGCCCTTTTTTTGTTCGCAAAGATCTAGGCGGTGAGTCGCTTTCCCTGCTCTGACAGGCGATCCACCAGTTCAATCACGCTGTTCACGATCCGGGAGCTCTTCTCAATAAATTCCGGAGTGTCGCGCCACAGGTTCTCGAACTGTTGGGGATATTCGGTGGCGAGGGTGGCGAGAGCGACACCGCCGAGGGTCATCGCGGCGGTGCGGTGTCCGCGCAGCAGCAGGGCGATGCCGACGCCAAATGATCCGTAGATGAGGGCTTTCTTAGTGTTGTCCATCTTGTACTAGACGCCAAAGGCGGGGAAAGTGTTGCCCCGGGGTGGGATTTCCTTTCCCTCCCGACGATGTCCTGAAGAGCGTCTCTCGATCAAACCCAACCGCAAATCTCCAGTCCTGATATTTCCGGGCTGTGCACTATGCGCACTGCTCCACCTCATGCGGAAACGTATTTTCCGGCTTCGAGAATGCGGGCTGCGATCTGGCGGCGCAGAGCGATGGTGTTGTAGGGCTGAAATTTTGCGAATTTTTTCAGGATCGCAAGCTGGGTGCGCAGGTTATCGCCTTCGGCTATGGCGGCGATCACCTTGCGGGCGGAGGCTTCGATCCGCTCCATGGCGCAGTTGATGTAAACCTGGGTCATGGATTCGGCCAGAGGCGACGCCGCACCGTTCGACGCCAGCTTCCGGGTGCGCAGCACTACCGAATCAATTGCGTAGGCCTCGATCACGATGTCGGCGATCGCTCCCATTACTTCCTGCTGGTCGGCCAGGCCCATCATGTACTTTTGCGAGGCCGCGCCGGCGACGAACATCGCGATCTTGCGCGCCGCGGCTACGAAAGCGCGTTCCCCGGCCAGGGGGCCGCTAAGCTCCGCGCCGGCCGCGCTGCCGCCCAATACTTCATCCATCAGCTTCTTGATGGCGGGCAGCAGGGCCAGCTGGCCCGACATGGCCCGCTTCATCAGCCAGCCGGTGATGATCATGCGATTGATTTCGTTGGTGCCTTCGAAAATGCGGTTGACGCGGGAGTCGCGATAGGCGCGCTCTGCCGGATATTCTTCCACGAAGCCGTAGCCGCCGAAGATTTGCACGGTCTCATCCACCACCGAATCGAGCATCTCCGTGCCCCACACTTTGAGGATGGAACATTCCACCGCGTATTCCTCGATGCCCTTGCGAATGTCGCGGGGCGCGTCGGGGCTCTTCTTATCGACGGCGCGCAACGCTTCGTCGATCATGCCCACGGTGCGATATGACAGGGCTTCGCCGACATAAATGCCGATGGCCATGTTGGCCAGTTTTTCCTGGATGAGGCCAAACTCGGAGATGGATTTGCCGAAGGCCTTGCGCTGCCTGGCGTATCCGATGGCGCTGGCCAGCGAGTTGCGGGCGCCGCCGACGCATCCCGCGCCCAGCTTGAAGCGGCCGATGTTGAGGATGTTGAAGGCGATGATGTGTCCCTTGCCGATGTCTCCCAAAACGTTTTCGGCAGGCACCATGCAATCGTTGAGGATGAGCGGGCAGGTGGAAGAGCCGCGGATGCCCAGCTTTTTTTCTTCAGCGCCGACGGTGAGGCCGGCAAAAGTGCGCTCCACGATGAAGGCGGTGAAGTGCTCGCCGTTTACCTTGGCGAAGACAATGTAGAGATCGGCGAAGCTGGCGTTAGTGATCCACATTTTTTCGCCGTTGAGAATGTAACTCTTGCCGTCGGCGGTGAGCACCGCGCGGGTGCGAGTATTCATGGCGTCGGAGCCGGAGGTGCTTTCGGAAAGGGCGTAGGCGCCAATCCATTCGCCGGTGGCCAGGCGAGGCAGATACTTCTGCTTTTGCTCGCTGTTGCCGAAATAAACGATCGGCAGGGTGCCGATGCCGGCGTGGCCGCCAAAACTTACGCTGAAACTTCCACACTTGGAGAGGCGGTCGGCGATGATGGCCGAGGACACCTTGTCCATATCGGAGCCGCCATATTCCTCGGGAATATCCACGGTAGCGATGCCGATCTCGCTGGCCTTGCGGATAAGATCGCGGGTGACCTGGTAGTCCTTATGTTCGATCTTCTCGATGTTGGGGACAATTTCCTGCTGCGCAAATTCTTCGGTGGTCTGCGCAATCTGGCGGTGCTCGTCGGTGAAGTCTTCAGGAGTGAACACATCTTCCAGGCTGACTTCGCCGAGAAGGAAACTTCCGCCTGCGATTTTGGCCTGGGGTGTGGTTGCGGTCGCCATGTTTTGTCCTCTGCGACCTATAATAACGCCGGTTTGAGGTTTGCGCGTGGGGTTCTTGGGGCTGGGATTTGGGGCCGGGCGGGGACGCGCGTTGCGTGCGCAGATTCCGTACAAGCTGCCGGCGATGTTGCGCTCGCGGATCGCGGCGGCCGCCGAGAGCGAGACGCTGTTCGGGGACGACGCCGAGGCCGATGCGATC
>JBBSHD010000241.1:0-4171 GCA_038253455.1 Terriglobales bacterium
AACTTCAGCGGGGTGATAGTGGAGCAAGGTTCAGCGCTGGGCTTGCGCGCTGTCACCTCGATGCCGGTGGCCGACGGCCGGGTCGCGGTAATCGCGAACGCGCCCCTCGATGCCGCGCAGCTCATTGAGATATCGAAGAACCTGGGCGAGATCACGGTTTATCCCGGGGCCGAAGTGCAGATCGAGAAGTCAGGAAAACTTTCGCGCCAGCGTGCTGATTCCACCGCGCCGGGGACCTCGGCGGCCAGGCCTTCCGGGCGGCCGACGGGCATTCACGGCGGAGCGCTCGCGCCCCCCAGCCAGTTTCTCGACAAGGAAGTTTCATTCCCCACCGTCATTGCGGTGACCGACTGGGAAACCGGCAAAGAGCGCAACGTGGTCATCGTGGTAAAAACCCGGTTCCCGTTGCTTTATTCCCGGCTGTTCAACAATTTCACCAAATTTGCCGAGATCATCAAGGTCCTGCTGATTGCGGTGGCCCTGCTGTTCGCGTTGATCGAAGCGCTGGCCCTGGTGGTGGGCTTCAAACTGACCCGCAGCATTACCGGTTCGGTGGAAAACCTTTACGTGGCCACGGAAAGCATCAACCGCGGCGACCTCGGACATCGCATCGAGGTCAAATCGCGGGACCAGCTCGCGGCGCTCGAGAGCTCATTCAATTCCATGAGCGGCTCCCTTGAAAGACTGCTGTTGGAACAGAAAGAGAAGGAGCGCCTGGAGAGCGAGCTGGCAATCGCCCACGAGGTACAGGCCACCCTTTTTCCGAAGGACATGCAGCCCATGCGCTCGCTCGAGCTGCACGGAGTGTGCAAGCCGGCGCGTACCGTGAGCGGCGATTATTATGACTTCCTGCCGTTTGGCAACGAGCGCATGGGAATTGCCGTAGGCGACATCAGCGGCAAAGGAATTTCCGCGGCGTTGCTGATGGCCAACATCCATTCAGCGGTGCGCGTGTATGAATTCGGCCAGGTGCCCGAAGCCAAAGACCTCACCGCGGCCAACCGGGCGCCGACGTGGAGAGGCCCGTCTGCGGGCGAGATGCCGGAAATTCTTTCCAACAAGGGAATGGCTTCGCCGTCTGAGGTCTTGTGGCTGTTGAACCGGCATCTTTATCACAGCACGTCCGATGAGAAGTACATGACGCTGTTTTTGTGCGTGTACGACGGCAACACCCGCAACCTGACTTATTCCAACGGCGGCCATCTGCCGCCCATCCTCATCGCGCTCGACGGAAGCATACGCCGCCTGGAAGAGGGTGGCCTGGTCATCGGATTATTTGACAGCGTTTCCCACGAGGAACGCACCGTGCAACTGGAGCGCGGCGAGATACTGCTGGCATTCAGCGACGGGGTCACCGAACCGGAAAATGAGTTTGGGGAGTTTGGCGAAGAGCGCCTGATCAAACTGGTGCGGGACAACCGGAACCTGTCGCTGGCCCGCATTTCCGAGCTCGTCACCAGCACGGTAGATGAATGGATTGGCGCGACGGAGCGCCCTGACGACGTAACCGTGGTGCTGGCGCGGGTGCTGTAAGCCGAGATGGAAATACAATCGCGCCGCGAAGCTAGAGCTTTTTCTTGAGCGATTCCAGACCGGCGGCGATCGCTTCCGGCGAAGTCGAAAAAGAAAAGCGGACATGGCCCTCACCGTGCGGCCCGAAAACGATTCCGGGCACGGTGGACACCTGGGCTTGGTCGAGCAGCGTCGCCGCTGCCAGGCGGCTGTCGTGGTTCACGCGCGACACGTCGGGAAAGGCGTAGAAAGCGCCCGGCGGCAGCGCGCACGGCAATCCCAATTCATTGAGGCCGTTGACCATCAGGTCGCGGCGCAAGCGGTAGGCGGCGCGCAGCTCGTCGAATGCTTCCGGCGGCGTGTTGATCGCGGCCAGACCCGCCCACTGGGTCGGCGTGGAAACTCCATTGGTGGAATACAGCACGGTCTTGCGCAGTCCGGTCATCCACGGCTCGGGGGCGACCGTGTATCCCAGGCGCCAGCCGGTCATGGCATAGGATTTTGAGAAAGTGAAGTTGGTGATGGTACGTTCGAACATTCCGGGCAGCGATGCGATCGAAACGTGTTCCCCTTCGTACACCAGGTCTTCATAGGCTTCGTCGGCGATGACCACCAGGTCATGCTCGCGGACAAATTCGGCCACCACTTCAGCCTCGGCACGGGTAAGAACGGCGCCGTTGGGATTTTGCGGGGTGTTGTAGTAGATCGCGCGCAGGCGTGGCGTCACAAACTTCCGCAGGCTCTGGGCCAGCCCTTCTTCGCGGGCCTGGACGGTGGAAATTAAAACCGGCTTGCCTTGCACGAAGGCGATGAGGTCGCGAATCGGCGTCCAGTAGGGCGAGAACATGAGAACTTCGTCCCCGGGATTGATCGCGCTTTGAAATGAGCCGAACAGGCCATGCATTCCGCCTGCGACCACGATGACGTCAGAAGCGGCGACGGCAATGTGGTTGCGCTCCTGCAGTTTCTTCGCCAGGGCGGCGCGCAGCTCCGAAATTCCTGAAGAGGCGGCGTAGCGGGTCTTATTTTCCGCCAATGCCTGCTGCATCGCGGCCTTGATGTGGTCGGCGGTCGGCCGGAAGGGTTCCCCACCTTCAAACTGGTGGACCACCGCTCCCTGGGCGCGCAGCTCCAGAACCCGGTTGCGGATCTGAACGATGTCAGAAAAGCCCACCGCGTCGAGGCGTGAGGCCCCTTGCAACTTGCTGGTGGGAATGCTGGTTGGGGTGGTCGTGGTCAAGGGGACGGTCGGAAATCAACTTCTTACCTCAGTATAACGCAGCCTCGCGAGATCGGCCGGCCGATGCCCGCGGCGGTCCGAGACGACTCCTGACGGCCTCATCCTGTGCCCGGCCGTCGCGCTTACGAGACACCTTCTTTGTCCTCAACGGTTTAACTGGTGAGGTTTTGATTACCCCGGTATGAGCGATGGTTGAGGCGCAGTGCATTGCCAACCATCGCGCCGGGGAGCATCTTCGGGGCATGGCAAGCAGCAGCCGCAACCCGCTGACCGGCCTTCCACAAATGGATTGGAGACTAACCATGAGCACCCAGGTGTTGCCCCTTTCTTTCAAGCCCGCTACCCGCATTCAAACCAGTTTTCTCGCGCCGCTGGAATCGCAGACACTGCGCTGGCTGGCCGACCGCACCCCGCGATGGATCAATTCCGACCATCTCACCTTTCTGGGATTAGCCGCAATGTTTCTGGCCGGCCTGGGATACTGGTGGTCGAGCCGTAACCGATTTGCGCTGGTGCTGGTGATTGCCTGCCTGGCCTTGAACTGGCTGGGCGACAGCCTGGATGGAACGCTGGCGCGGGTCCGCGACCAGCAGCGCCCGCGTTTCGGTTTTTATATCGACCACATCGTGGACGCGTTCAGCACCGTGTTCATCATGGGTGGACTGGCCCTCTCGGGATACATGGGGGAGCGGGTCGCCCTCGGCATCATGATCGTCTATCTCGTCATCTCCATCGAGGTGTACCTCGCGACTTATACGCGGGGAACGTTTCAGATCTCGTTCATGCGGTTCAGTCCGACGGAATTGCGTATCCTCCTGGCCATCGGCAACGTGGCCCTGTTTTTTCATCCCATGGTGCACCTGTTCGGGCACGTCTATCGGTTGTTCGACGTGGGAGGCATCATCGGCATCATGGGAATGACCGTCATTCTGCTGCGCTCCACCCTGGCCAACACCGTTGCCTTGTACCAGGCGGAACGGGTGCGGTAATGTCGGCCGGAAAAATAGTTCGGCGGAGGGAACAGGGGATGCGCTGGCTGAAGTTCAACGCCGTGGGCCTGGCCGGCTTTGCGGTGCAGATCGGAGCGCTGCGTTTTTTTTCGCTTACCCTGGCTTGGCATTACCTGCTGGCCACCGCGATGGCGGTGGAAGCCGCGATCGTGCACAACTTTTTCTGGCACCAGCGTTTTACCTGGAAGGACGACGCGCGCGCGGGATGGCAAAGCAGCATGCGGCGCTTCCTGGAGTTCAATCTGAGCTGCGGCGCCCTCTCCCTGGCCGGTAACCTGCTGTTGATGCGCTGGCTGGTGGGAGAAATCGGGCTTCCGCAGTTCCTCGCCAGCCTGATCAGCGTGACCGCCTGCTCGGTGGGGAACTTCATGGTGAGCGACCGTTTCATTTTTCATGGCGGAAGGCGCGC
>JBBSHD010000242.1:0-4163 GCA_038253455.1 Terriglobales bacterium
CCAACTCCAGGGTGGCGCGCCGGTAAATGGAAAGATCGTGAAAGAGGAAGCGGGCCTCAGGTCCCCACAGTGTGGTCTCAAAAGGAAGCTGTTGCTTGAGATCGTTGTTGGAGCGGCGTACGGTGCCATCCACCGTAAGCCAGTCGGTCACGTCGTAGCCGGCGCGGAAAACAATGTCCTGCAGGTCGGCGATCTGGCGTGCGTTGATTGAGGCGAAGTTGGGCTCGTAGCGAACGTACGACCCCCGCAGGTTCACTTTCCGGTAGCGATAGCTTTCGTCCAGGCGGAAGCCCAGGTCATTCTGGAAGCCGAAACCGGGCAGGGGCTGGCGGGCGTCACAATTTCCCGGACAGCCGGCAAAAAACCGGCGATCGAAATCGGTGGTGGAATATGCCAGCTCGACATCGGTGCGCAGCGCGCCGGTCTGGAACCTGCTGTCCACCGAGTACACCCGGTTGTCAGCGGGCAGCGGCGGAATGCCGACCCCGGTGGGATTTCCCGGCGCGGACTGGAGGGGCAGGCTGTCAATGGCGTCGGTGCTGCTGGAAAAGTTAAATCCCAGCGTCGATTCTTTCCGGAACTTGTATTCCGCGCGGGCCCCGAACACATTTGAGCGGTAAGGCTTCCCCACCAGGTCGTTGTACAGCGAGCCGTAACGGTCGATAAAAATTCCACCCACCGCGAACAGCTTCCAGTGGTCACCGACGCGGGTGCTGAAGTTCAAGCCTTTGATGTTCTGGTTAAATGACAGCCGCGAATAGTTGACCAGCGAATCGCCCAAAATAGTTTCATCGCGGGGGCCATAGAAACGCACATAAGCTTTCTGCAGGCTGTTATGTTCCGGATCGATGCTGCGGTCATCCGTGCCGCGATACATGAACAGCGATTGAATGCGGCGGGAAAAGCGAAAGGCGTTGTCGGTGAAAATATTGAATTCGCCGAGACGGTTGGAACCCGGAACGCGGAACGATCGCGTCTGGTCGCCGTTAATCTGGCTGTAACGCTGCATCAGCCGGACTTCGCCCAGAAGTTGATCTTTCCCTGCGCTGGCGCTCTCTCCTCCGGAGAAGGTGGATTTAGCCTTGGTGGTGTTGGTGTCGGCCGGCTTGGGCGGCTCCACCGTATTCAGTGGATTGGTCGGAGGACTGGGCTGGTCGGAAGGCTGCTGGCTTTGGGTTTGCGACGGTTCTTGCTGGGCAAAAGCGTTCGCGCTGGAAGATGCCGGCAGAATGTAATGCAATTCGGCCGGAGTTTCCACGGCGAGCAAACTCTTGCCGTTGGGATTGGTAATGGGCTCGAAATGCCGGACACGCGCCGTGGGCAACAGCGCGGATGCAGTGCTTGCATGCTGGTTATCGGCCAGCGAAATATTGCCCGCATCGGCGACCGAGACCGTGGGAGAAACCAGGCTTGCACTCTGATCAGGCGGAGCAGCGGGTGCGGCAGTCGTGGCTGCGCTTTGATCGCTGGGCAGGGTGGGCCAGTGAAATTCTTCAAATCCCGGCTGTTCAAATCCCAGGCGCTTCAGGTTCACGGGCGGCGCCGCTGCTGCCATCATGGGCCGCGCTGCAACTGGCAGCGCCGCTCCGGGATTCCACAATGCAGAATCAATGGTGATTACTCCAATGGGAGTGGCCAGAAAAACGTAGCGTGGCGTCTCGCCCCGAGCGGATTCGGCCAGCGAAGCGTTGCTGAACCAGGAGTGCGTCGCCTCATTCGAACGCGACAGCCGGTCGCCAACCACTCGCGACGCGGAGGAAGCCGGGAGGAAACATACCCTCGAGGACTTCCCTGCGGGCTGCGCCGTAAACTCCGGTAAATTGGCCGGCCAGGCGCTGCTCAGTCCCAACTGGGTAGCGTCGCGGTCAAAAAAATCGAGGGTTGAGGCGGCTTGGGAATTGCCGGTGTTCGCCAGAATTCCCAGAAGCATCATGAGTGCATATTTTTTCATCAGTCCCCGTTTGCAGCGAGTTATGAAAAAGTTCGCCATACCGCTGCACGCCTTATGAACCAGGAAGGCTGGCCTGGATGGGCAAGGAAAACATATCAGTAAGTTTCTATTGAGCATCAAAAGCGACAGTCCCAGCTCAGCCTTCTCCCATGGCACAGTGGGAGTGGCTGCTTCGCGATGCCGGAAGGATACAACAGTTGCGCCTTAAAACCAATGATTTATAAGACCGAAAACCGGGGTTGCTGCTGGAGGGAAGCGAGCGGCGTGGTTCCGTCGCCGGCGCTCCTGCAACCTCGGGGTGAGGAATAATCTTTTCAGTTCAGCGGATATTGCCCTGAATTGGTTCTCAGAATGCCGGTACTGAGCACCCTAGGTCAGTGGCTTGCCCCATTCCTCGCCGAACACCGTATGCGCCATTTCAAAGCGTCCGCCAAACGGCTTTTTCTCCCCCTTGCGCTTACCGATACAGAGCAGGGCTACCACGCGCACCGGCTCGGGAATATGCAGCACCGATTTAACTTTATCTTCAAAAAATCCTTCCATGGGCGCGGTGTCGAAGCCCAGTGCCTCAGCCATCAGCATCATGTGGGTATAGGCGATCATGACCTGGCGGTTCACCCATACCCCCAGGTCCGGGGCCAGGCCGCCGGCGCTGCCCGGAGCGCTGCCCAGCAGGCCCGTAACTGCTTTGCGCACATACGCATGTTCGGACGCGCCTCCATAGCCATGTTCGGCTGCCAGTTTGAGCATTTCTTCGAGATCGCCATTGCGCCATCCGGTAGTATCTCCGCACGCCACGATCACCACCGGCGCCTCTTCCACTTTGGGTTGGCCCATGGCGGCATCGCGCAATTTCTTGCGCTGCTCAGCGTTGCGGACCACCACGAACCGCCACGGCTGCAAGTTATAACCGCTGGGGGCGTGACGGCCGGCTTCGAGGATGCGTTTTAGGTCAGCCTCCGGCACCGGCATAGTCTCGTAGCTGGCCGTGGCCCGCCGGTCGCGAATTACGTCACTCAAACTTTTTTCACTTGCCGGCATGATGTCTCCCGGGAATCGATTGATAGAGCTTGCTATTTTTTGTGGCGGATGGCGTCCGGCGACCGCGTCATATCAAGCGGCTTGATTTCCAACTGCCACTCGAGCGGGGCCTCGGCCGGGACATAACAGATCTTATCGTCGCACGCCTGGTACTTGAGTTTTCCCGGCAAGGATACCTTGCCGCCCGGAGCGTTCTGGTTCTTGCTGATGATGACGTCCTGCCGGATGCGGAACGTCCCTTCGAATACCGGGACCCGTTCTTTGATCGCGGCCAGCCACAGAACCGTGGGCGCGGGATAAAGGGCCTCGCGCGCATCCACCATGGGGTTGTCGTCGAGCACCAGCGCGATTGCTTTATATCCTTTTACCCCGGGAGCGTAAACGTGAACGTGAGGCGGAAGTTTGATCTCCACCCCCAGGGTGACCCGGCTGCCGGGGCCGGCGGTCTGGTCTGACTGGTAGGTACGCACCTGCAGGTGAGGCAGGGAAACAAAATCTGAACCCGTCTCCACCAGTTCGGGAAACAGCCGGGATATCACGTTGTTGGCGGTGTAACGGTCGGCGTAATTGGATTCGAAAAACTTTTCACGCACCACTCCGCTGGGAGCGATGAACAAGAACCCGGGGTGCGCCATGCCCGCGGTCAGACCGGTCGCAGCCTGGTTCAAGACGCCAAATTTTCGAATCAGCGCCGAATCCGCGTCAGACAGAAGGGGATACGAGATATTCTGGCGCGCGGCAAAATCCCGCAGGATGGCGACGCTGTCATAGCTGATCGCTGCCAGGCCAATGCCCCGCCGGCGAAACCTTTCTTGTGCATGCTGCAACTCGACCAGTTGCTGTTTGCAGTAGGGTCACCAATCGGCGGAGCGGAAGAACAACAACACCAGCCCATTTTTTCCCGCAAGAGTCGCGAAAGTTTGAGCTCGGCCATTCTGGTCGGTGGCGGAGAACGCGGGAACCGTTTCCCCGGCATGAAGGCCGGCTTGGGTAGTGGTAAGCGTTTCTGCGGGCTGGGGAGCGGCCCCGGCCGCGCCGGCGAGAGTCACACTGAGTAAAACAAACTTCGCAGCGAAGTTCAGGCAGCGCCTTCGCGGGGACCGCTTGCGGTTTGGTTTCGGCAACAACATGGCTGGAATAAGATTTTGCGTGGTTTAATTGGGTGGGGTGG
>JBBSHD010000243.1:0-4152 GCA_038253455.1 Terriglobales bacterium
CATTGCGGGCGAGCTTTTGCCTCAGATTCACAGCCATGCATTTAGGATGTATGCGGAGACCACCTGCGAAACCAACCGGAACGCTACTGACGCAAGCCAAATGACGCACCCTCATACCCCGACCGAGATGATGAGCACCTCCCGCATGGAGGCGTTCAGCGACGGCGTCTTTGCCATCATCGTGACGCTATTGATCCTGAGCATCCGCTTGCCGCAGATTCCACGAGACCAGGTGGCGCGCCAGCTACCCGGGCAGTTGATGGAGCTATGGCCGCACATCCTCAGCTACGTGCTGAGTTTTCTGGTGGTGGGCGTGTACTGGGTGGCGCACCATAGCCTTTGCAAGGTGATCATCAGGAGCGATCGCGGCCTGCTTTGGATCAACAACTTGTTCCTGATGCTGGCCGCTTTTCTGCCGTTTCCGGCCGCGCTGCTGGGCGAGTATGGGGACCAGCAAATCATCATTGTCCTGTATGCGGCCACGCTGCTGTTGACCGGCGGGTGCCTGTCTATGCTGTGGTTCTACTGCACCTACCGCCGGCGGCTGGTGAATCCGCAAATGTCGAGCAAGCTTGTGCGCCTGGTGCATATAAAAATATTGGTGCTGCCGGCAGTGGCGGTGGGAGCGGTGTGCCTGTCGTATTTCAGTCCACGGCTCAGTATCCTGGTGTTCTTTGGGTCGGTTTTGTTCTATCTCTTTCCCAGTCCCACGGACGAGCATTTAGACCAGCACACCGAGCTGATTGAGCAGGGGATGGCCTCGCCTGCGCTTGCTCCGGCGGCGAAGAAGAGTTCCCGCCGCGAAAAGAAATAACAAGTGCTGCAAGTTGGGCGCTTATTTCCTGGCTTCGTTCCATCTCTGCCAGGCGGAAGCGTCGTCCGGCAGACTTTCCGACGTGATCTCGCGCAGGGTCTGGAACACCAGGGCGCGGGTCGGGGCATCGAGTGTCGAATCGGCGGAGTATTGCAGCAGTGCGGGGACCGCACTCATGCGCTGTTGCTGGTCGAGAAGGCCGCCGTGGGCGAGGTCACCGGCCGCGCGCTTTCTTACTTCCATTACGGCGTCGTTGTGCAGCGACTCCAGCAGGGCGGGTACGGTATCTTCGGCGGCCAGAAGAGCGAGGGCGTCGGCGGCGCGCAAGCGAGTTTCGATCTGCGGATCATGCAGGCACGAGAGAAGAAATTCGCCGCTGCGATCGACGGCAATGCCGCGGCTGCCAATGAGGGCGATCATTCCCAGGGTATTGGCGCGCGCCTTGGGGTCAGACTCGGCGCGGGCGATCAATCCCTGCACCGCTGCTTCGGTGCGAGGCAGGTTGAAGGCGGCCAGCTCGATTTCCACCGCGGCATTGCGGATCTTCAGATCACTCGAGCGCAGTGCGGCGCCGGCCTGGGACAGCAGGGCGGGACTGGCGTAGATTTTCCCTTGCCAGCCTTGCGCGCGCTGCCCAAGTTCCGCGGGAGCGCCGGGGTCGCCGCCCAGGGCAGAGTGCAGCAGGCTTTCCGCCTGCTGCTGCGGCGGCATGGTGGCGAATTGATCGCTGAGCGCCGGCGTCGAATTGTCCCGCGAGCGGTTCCAGTGCGGATGCAGCCACGCGGGCCGCAATCCGATGAGGATGAATGCCAGCAGGAGCAGGGCGACGACGCTGACCAGCCGCAGGCCTTTCTGCTGCGCCGGGGGATCGATTTCGGCGGAATATTCCTCCGGTTCGTCGCCTTCATCAGGATACTTGGACGGAGGGAAGAACAGGGGATCGCGTTCAGTTTTACTCATGGTTTCCGGATCATTAGTTTAGTCTTTGCGGGGGCGGAGTGGGTTCCTGCGACGTTCGAGCGGCGACAGGCATCTAATTCTATGACCCTCTCAATAAGGGGTTTGTTATACTTTTAAGAGTGATCAGTAAATTCGATTCCCGGGAGAACTAATATGGCCACCGTCGCTACTACGGAACCAACCACGAATGTAACCGAAACGCCGCAGCCTGTGGCTACTCCCAAGGCGTATCCCATCAACCTGACGCCGAACGCCATCACCAAGGTGAAAGAGATCATGTCGCAACAGGAGCCGGTTCCCGCGGGCTTGCGCGTGGGCGTGGTGGGCGGCGGATGTTCCGGTTTTTCCTACAACATGTCGTTCGAGAACGAAGCCGGCATGATGGACAAGGTTTATACCTTCGACGGCCTGAAGGTCTTCGTCGATGGGACGTCGGCGATGTACCTGAACGGCTGCAACGTGGATTACGTGGAGACCCTGGAAGCAGCAGGGTTCAAGTTCGACAATCCCCAGGTGAAAAGCACCTGCGGTTGTGGTTCTTCGTTCAGCGTGTAACCCGATTTTTGTGAAAGGCCCTGCTTACCAGCGGGGCCTTTTTTGTTAGCGGGAACATGAGGTGGTTTAACGCCAGGCGAACATATAACAGCCGACAAACTGTTTTGAAGCCATGCGAGGCCTGTTTTAACGCCAGACAAACTGCTGCCCCGAAAAAAAATCTCAAACATGGGTTGTCATTCTGACGATCCCCCGGCTTCACCGGGGGTGAGGAAGAACCCCTACTCTTCAACAAATCTCTCCCTTGTGATGGTTTATCTGCGCCATGCTCCCTATAACTCTTGCGCGGTTTTGACTCGTGCGATGCCGGGTATTAGAAGCACGATCGCGGGCCGGAACTGGCGGCGTTGCGGTATGAAGAACCATCGTCGGGAAATGTTTGTGGCCGAGTAGGGATTCTTCCTCACCCCGGTGAAGCCGGGGGTCGTCAGAATGACAACCAATGGGTGGGATTTGTCCGAACGCAGGAAATTAGCGCGGCGGCACGATTCCAATCCCTGGAACTCCGGAGCCGGGTGCGGTTGGGTTGGCGCCTGGGATTCCTATTCCGGTGCCGGGGCCTATGGGGCTGCCTACTCCGCCGTTGATGTCAGTCTTGGGGTCGTACACGAACTCCCACTCGTTGTAGTGGGTTTTCTGGTTCAGTTCCTTGATTGATCCTTTTTTGCTGCTGCTGGCGATGCCCACTATGGGGCCGCCGCCGAAGGTCTTGCCCCCGCCGGCCGGTTTCGAAATTGTGGATGCATCCACGGGCTGGCTGGTGTCGGACCCGGGGCCGCCCGCGGGGCCGCCGAAACCTGGCGAGCCGGGAAGGTTGCTGCCTGGGCCGCCACTGCCGGCGCCAAGCCCCCCAACGCCCGTGCTCCCCAACCCGGTTGCTCTACCCCCGGCGATTCCGCCGGTCGTTCCTCCCGAAGAGACTCCACCGGCGGCGCCGCCGAATCCTTTGATCTTTACCGGCTTGGCCTCGCCTACGTGGATCAGCCGCCAGTCATCTTCGCCGGTCATTGGGTCTTTATAGCGCTGGCGCAGGAAGCGGAAGTTGTTGACTTTTTCAAGCTGCCCGATGGTTGTGGGGTATCCGCCGAACTTCTTGTAATAGAGCTTGATGGCGCGGACATACTGTTTGCCGCGATGGATCAATTCTTCTTCGCGCTCGCGGCGAATCTGCTGGCCGAGCCGCTGGGTCTCGGCGGAGAGCGCAATCAGCATCAGGGTTGCCGCCAGCATGACCGCCAGCAAGATGTAGCCTCGCTGATTTTTTGCGCCTTGATTTCTTGCCCGGAATGGCTTCAGAAGGAACATTGCCGCATCAGCTCTGGATCAGCGGAAGGCTCTGCTTATTGTTGGTGAGCACATCTTCCACATCGACCGACGTCGTGCCGATATGCAGGATCTTGTACCGCCGGTTGATGATGTCGCCTTCGGCGCCGATGAAAATATCGTCCCCGGCGGAGAGGAAGATTTTTTTGGGCTGGCCGGATTTGCTGGCGAATCCGTAAAACTTCAAATTGATCGGCGGCGGGCCGGGATCGGGCAGCGGCACATTTGGCGGTGGAGTGGGCTTGGGAAGCAGCGGGCTCTTAAAGGGTTTTGGAATTGCCTGGCCGGGGGGCGGTGGAGGCGCGAAGATATCGCGGCCGCGGCCGCGGTATTCCTCATTCTCGCTTCTTGCCAGCATGGCAAGCTGCACGGTGGGGTCGAGCGTGGCTTTGGGCTTGAGCCGGCTATGCCGCGGGACCTTTAAAGTGGGCGCGCCAGTCGAATCAACGGCTGCGCTTCCGGGCGCCGCTACCTGCACCGTGCCGCTGCCGGAAATATTC